>NZ_JBGNFV010000003.1 GCF_041449215.1 Roseivirga sp. BDSF3-8
TGGTTACATCCCCCGATGTCAGTAACTCAAATCGAATAGCTGTTTTGTATCTACTCGTGTGCGAGATCAAACCTCCGTCGGTAGTCCATAGCTTGGTCGGGACCTAAAATGAGGCTGTCTCAAAAGGCAGCCTCTTTCTTTTTGTTCAAAATATAATTTTGCATCCTATCTAACTACCGCGAGGTTATACCGGGCCGCGTTCGGTCTCGTGGTTGCCACCTTTGCGAAGTTGTACTTCGCCATGCAGAATGTAAATAGTAATTAACCAAATATTGTTTGGAATGAAAAAAGACCTCTATACTTTTGAGACAGCCTCGGCCGCGCGTAAAGCGATTCACATCGCTGATAAGTCTTTTGAAAAGCAAATGCCGTAGCCACAACGACGACTCCCTCGCGGACGGAAGGGTACCTGGCAGATAGTGGGGGCCTTCCTGCCTAAGAGCGAATAATTCCCCATCCATCTACATACACATCACCCCTGTGCCGGACGCACCTTTAATCACCCGAAGTCTTTTCGCCCAGCAGCTCTACCAGGCGGAACAGCGTTTTCTGCAGAGTGAGCAGTTCCTCTTCGGTTATCGACGGGTCCTTGAAAGACTCGATGATCTTCTGCGGGATCACCTTCGCCTCTTCCTTAAGCGCTTCCCCCTGGCTCGTCAGGGACACGATCACCGTGCGCTCATCCTTCTCTGAGCGGTCCCGGCGGATCACGTCCTTCTGCTCCAGCCGTTTCACTAAGGGCGTCAGCGTGTTGGACTCCAGGAATAGCTGTTCACCGATCTGCTTCATGCTGCAGGAGCCATGCTGCCAGAGCACCAGCAGCACCAGATACTGCGGATAGGTCAGGCCCATCTCATCCAGGTAGGGCGCGTATACCTTGGTCGTAAGCCGGGAGGCCGCATACAGCGGGAAGCATAGCTGGTTTTCTAAGAACAGAACCGCAGAGGCGTCTTTCATTTCCTCAGAGTGTTTAAAATGATCTTTTCCATCTTTTCCGGTTTGGTAACAGGCGAAAACCGCCGTACCGGCCGGCCATCGGGATCAATGAGGAATTTGGTGAAATTCCACTTGATCCTGCTACCAAATATACCTCCCGACAGCTTGGATTTCAGGTACTGAAAGATAGGGTGCGCGTTTTGGCCATTTACCTCTACCTTTCCGAACATAGGGAAGCTTACCCCGTAGTTCACCTCGCAGAATTCCCGGATATCATCCGCTGAGCCAGACTCCTGGTTCGCAAACTGATTACAGGGAAAGCCTAATATCACCAGTCCCTCCTCTTTATACTTCTGGTACAGTTTCTCCAGGCCCTCATATTGCGGCGTAAGGCCACATTTGCTGGCCGTATTTACTACTATCACCGTTTTGCCCCGGTAATCGCTCATCGGTACATTTTCGCCGGAAAGCTTTTGGGCGTCAAAATCATAAAAACTCATCGCTGACTATATTATTTTTTACTACGCTTTATTAACCACTTTAAAGCACCCGTAGACCATAGCGCCCACAGGATCAGGACCGGCTGAAAAAAGAGGCGGATCAGTCGTTTTCTGTCCGTATCTAATCCGAATGCATCTATCCCATTCGTATACTGAGAGATATTACCCGGGAAAATAAGCACGTAGAATATGGCCAGGGCTATCCCCACCTTCACCTTATGCTTCCAGAGGAATATCATAGCCAGGCCAAACAGGATCTCCACCACCCCTGAGGAGACCACCACAAAATCGATAAACGCAGGGTCATCCGGTAGCCAACCCGGTACCTGTGCCTGAAACTCTTCCCGCTGAAAGGTAAGGTGGCCCACTCCAGCCAAGGTCATAAAGCCCCCCAGCAGTACCCGCATGATGCTTTGAAAGGTAGATGTCTTCATATATAACGTAAAAGATTAAATCGTGTGCGATGTAAATATACCACCTTTTCTGTTTTCACGAAATTCAGCGGCTGGCAGAGAGGCTTTACCCACCAGAATAGGCAAGTGATGATACTGATAGCCGGTTCGTATGGGTGCCGTGTTACTTTATCGGGGTCAATCGTATAAAGCAGCCAGCCACCAGTGAGGCCTGGTTACCATTCATACTGATGATGAAAAGCCGGGCTGGGTAGTGGCTTACCCGCTTTTTCTTTCAAACCCCCGTAAATTCAATATCTTACCCGCCATGAGATTTTCCCTCCTTGCCCTGATCGCTATCCTGCTGCCCATGGCCACCTACGCCCAGGAAGATAGCATACGCCTGCATATCAAAGGCTACATCGATACCTACTACGCCACCTTTTCAGATTCTGCAGGACCCGATGTGTTACAGCCCTACACCACCGTATCCCCCAGGGATAAGCGGATAGGCCTGAATGTGGCCCAACTCGGGGTGCATTACGCTGATCCAAAAGTACGGGCAAACCTCACCCTCCATTTTGGTGATATAGCCGAGGCTACCTGGAGCGAAACCTTCCGCCAGGTACAGGAGGCCAATGCAGGCTTCCTCCTTGGGCGTGACTGGTGGGTTGATGCAGGCTTTTTTGCTACCCACATCGGCACCGAGAGCTTCCTGCCAAAGAATAACTACCTCAGCTCCACCGCTGTCGCCACCTACAATGAGCCATTCTACCAGGCCGGTGCCCGCCTCAGCTACGAAGGCAGCGAGCGGTACCACCTTGAGCTATGGGTCACCAACGGATATAATTACTTCCTCGATGCAAATGATGCCAAATCCTTCGGGCTGCTCTTTACCTATAATTTCAGTGAAAATACCAGCCTTACCTATACCAACCTGTTTGGCCGTGAGTCCGCAGATGAAGCACCCGTAGCACAGTACCGTACCTATCAAAACCTCTACCTCAATACCCGCGCCGGCGAAAAGCTCTACATAGTCGCCGGAGGAGACCTCGGCACCCAAAGCCACAGCAACATACAGGACAGCACCTCCACCGCCCTTATGTTTAATGCCCTTCTCACCCTGCGCTACCAGCATACAGACGCCTTTAGCCTTACAGGGCGCTACGAGGTTTTTCATGACCCTGATGGCTTTATCAGTGGGCTATTACCTGCCGGAGACGGCCGCAGAGAAGGGCTGCAGGTGCAGGGCATCACCCTGGGAGCAGAGTACCGGCCCATGTCCACCGCTTACCTCCGTCCGGAAGTGCGCTACCTGCGGTCAGCCAGCGACATGCCCATCTTCATATCCGGTGCGGAGCCGGAGCGCGGACGCTGGGAGGCCATGATCACCATGGGCCTGTATTTCACCAAACAGGTGAAATAGGGAGGCCCTCAGGTGGGCAAAGGCCAGAGGCAGTATGCTGCTTTGTAAAAGGTAAGGGGAATATAATCACCAGCTAAGGGCGTAATGCTTTTCTGCATATCCGGAGGCCTACTTGTGGCATATGAGGCGAAATAGGTTTGTAGAATTGTAGAGTAGACCCTAAATAAAAACGGCGACCGTAGTCGCCTTGAAAATTCATGCTAAAATCAGCAGCAATTCGTCTTATCCGTGCAGTAGTTCGAGCATCCCAGGCTCTCACAGTCATCCGTAGGCACATAGCAATACTCACTGCCATTACAGTTCAGGCTATAATCATAGTCCACCCCGCTATTGCCTCCTCCGCGGATAGTGCTGCCTGGCCTTCTGCTGTTGTGAGTGACAAATCTCTCAAGTGACAGGTCTTTTAATCGTAACTTTTTCATTTGGTTTGTATGTCTAAAAAATAATACATACCCAAAGTAGATAAAAATAGATCAGGTGATTATAGGCCTATGTTATCAAATGATTAATTAGGTGCGTTTGTGTAAGGTAGGTCCAATAATAGGTTAATTTAATTGTATTATTACCTTCATCCGGGTGCTGAGACTGGCGTACCTTTTGTCGCTTTGTGCAGGGCCGCCATTATACCAGAAGCACATAGTATATGCTCTATGTAAGTAGAGTATACGACCACCTTTTTTGTCGGGCATCATGGCCACTGCCATCCTTAATGAGCTGGTTTTATGCTATCCGGAACAGGTGACCCTGCGTGAGAAATGGGGGTAGGGAAGGAGGAGGGGCCACAAGGGGATATAGCCACTCCCTGTATGCCACCGGTGCCAGCAGATGTATTAAATAAAACACACATGCCCCCGGCGCGGCATTACTTCATACCTTTCATACACTTATACCGCCACCCTTGCTGCCGGCTTTTTCTTACGGGAATTGATAATAAAGTAAGCCACAATCAGATTCGGTACCCAGCTAAGCCACCCCACAATCCTGTACGCCACCATAAAGTCACCCGTGGCCACCGTAAGGGTAGGGAGCCAGATCCGCAGCGTCACCGCTGAGAAGCACACCGCATAGCTATAGATCATGAGGTTTTGGTGGGCTTTAATTTGTCCGTTTCGTATCGCTGTATAAGCCAGGAAGGTAGTCGTGAGCCACACCAGCCCGCTCAGGCTAAAGCCTATCACGTTAGAGAGGCCTCCCGTGGCACTTTGTGCGATATACACCCCGCACACCCCGCTTATCAATGCCGTAAGGACGTAAACCTTGCCGATGGCCCGGTGCAGCCCCATCCGCGTCCTTCTCAGGTAGGCGCTAAACTGCACCCAGCCGATCAGCAGCGCCACGCCACCAAATACGATGTGTCCGTAAAAGCCCGCATTCCATACCTGGTCGGCCAGGAGTTCCTGCGATTTGGAAGAGAGTATGCCAAAATGCCGGTTGGCAAAAAAGTAGACTACAGGATAGAACCCCGTCAATACACAAAGTATACCGAATATCCACCATCCGGCCTTTTTCATTACATTATTCATTTTTCATGTTTTTTAGGGTGAGTCCGGGTCCGCACCACCGTATATCGGCGCGAATCCTTCATCTGTTTAATCTAGGGATTTTCAGGCTGTGATGAAAGGGCAAGAGGTATATATGTAGATTATTGGTTAACTCTTGCTTATTAATTGATTAAAAAATAAAGTATGTCAATGGAGAAGTGATTTGTGCTTATGAGACAAGCCGGATTCTACGCGCTTCATCCGGCCCCGGTCCCACAGAGGATTTTGAGGTGGATACGCTCACCTCGGGATGATCAGCACGTAGGTAGTTCCTGCAGTGCCGTTTATAGTTTGAGCGCCGGCAATGTGCCAGTCCTCACCATCAGCAAGGTAATTGCCCTCGTACAGGATTGAATCAGGGGCATTAGCATCAACGACCCTGAAGTGATCGAGGATCTGATAAGGAGCCACGCTTCCACCCGTACTCACTTCTATCGTGTAAAAATTAAATACCGTATCAGGAGGCACCACCTGGTCAAAGACCTCCTCATCCGTCTCCAATCGTAGCGATAAACCAGTCCGGTTATCGATCAAATAATGCCCCGTAGCCACAGGTTCCGTAACCGGCCCCTCGCAGGCTGCCAATACTATCCATAGCACAAAGGCACAAAGAAATTTTTCAAGAGCTGATCTTGTCATGTTCTTTTAATAATGATCTTACTAAAGTACTCTGGAGATGCTTACTGTAAGTTACTCACTTTCATTAAATACACCAAGCCTCACAGCCGGTGATATTCATCCCGGGACGCGCTTGTCAGGTACCACCACAATTTCGAAGGCAATGCCGCATCGCACCTGCCTAACCTTTCTGACCCGGTAATCTGTGGTATAAAGGCCAGATCTAAAATGATTAAATTGGAAGCCGCTACCTGTCTGGCGTATATATATGGGGATATGTAAGTACTTCATTGTATAACGTATCTTCTATTATCTTTTGGTGAATTCTTTTTTTCGCTAATAGTTTGTTTTAAACGCTATAAACACGGCCACTATACACTCATCCAGTATTGTTCAATAGGTGATTAAGAGAGAGAGAGTGTGTGTGTTCTTACTGGCGAAAGCATATAATCAAACAACATATGCTATATAGATCTGATACCCTGATTATCGGTTTCAAGCCAACCTTTCCTTCAGTAGCTCCCTCGTCTTCGCATCGAAGACACCGGTGATGGTCAGGTTTATGTCCGTAGTTTGAAGCTGCTCCACGGCTGCCCTGGTTTTAGGGCCGAAGTCACCATCAGCCAGACCGCAGTCGAAGCCCGCTTTATTCAGGGCCATCTGCAGGTGCTTTACGTCTTCGCCCTTATCGCCAAACTTCAGTTCTGTTTCCGGCAGGTTGTGCAGGTCTTCCGGGTTTAGGCGCCGGAAGCCCAGTATGCGGTTGGCCTCATAGCTGCGGATACTCACCATGTTATCCTGATTACCACCCAGGCAGTAAACCAGCGTTCCGCTTTCATTAAACCCTATGAAGATGGCTACGTGGCCCTTCCAGCTATCGATACGTTCCCGCCAGAATATGACCACGTCACCGGGCTTAGGGTGGTCGATGGTTTCGCCTACCAGCAGCCAGGAGCGGGCATTGAGTTTATTAGACCGGGGCAGTTTAGCCTTTTTGGCCACCCAGTTCATAAATATGCTGCACCAGAAAGTCTCATCATCCTGCACATTTTTAAATCCCACCTCTTTGGCATATTTAAGAATGACAGGATTGTGTTCAGGGCCTTCTATTTCTTTTACACCCAGTTCTCTTATAGCAATCTGAAGTAACTCATCCATATTAATATTGATTTATTCTATATTAATGTAAGCATTTATGACAAGTCTTCCCACATGCCGGATAACATTAACAGAACAGCTAAAGGATTAGCCGACAGGACAGTACCAAAAAAAAGCCCCTGGGATCATCCTATCCCAGGGGCTTTCGTATATCGTTTCTATATCTGTTACAGGTGCGAGTAGTTCTCGGCGTAGTACAGCATCTGCTCGGCAAAGTCGGCAGGGTAGGTTACCTTCACGTCCGTAATGTTGCCATCAGCGTCCATCTCTGGTACCAGCACAGGGTTTATGAAACCACCGTAAGGAGCAGACTTAAGATTCTCCACGCGCTCAAGTACTTCTGCGTGTAGCTCCTGGTCCACCTGCACACCGTAGGTCTCTATCAGGTTTTTACCAGCTTCGTAGTCACCTTCAGACTTTATGCGCTGCAGTTCTCTTAGTTGCATACCGAAAATCTCTCTCAGTGCCTCGTAATCGTTTACCACAAAGTACGTCTTACCATCCTTCATTTTCTTCTCGATCACATTGTCCTCTTTGCCTTCTTCATAGGCCCACTGCGCGATCATCTGGCGGTTACGCATGTGCGCTTCTTCCACCTGCTCGCCCGGCTCCAGCCTTCTAAGCTGCAGCATCATGCCGTTTCTGATGTAGCCATCGTACTCTTCCTTACCCACTTCTATACTGGGGATCAGGCCAAGCTCTACCAGTTTCGGGTCCATCAGGTAGTACAGGGCCACCAGGTCAGCGCGGCCCTCTTCCAGTGCAGAGGCGTAGTTCTTAAGCGTCTCCTTAGGTGTTCCCACGCCTTCGTTTAGCTGACCGGAAGCGTGCCCAATCACCTCGTGCAGGGCCGTGTGCATCTTGTCGCCAAGTTCCGCGTACTCTTTAGAGCGGGCCACTTCTTCCTCGTTGTAGGCAAACTCCTCCAGCATGCCGCTGCCCGAAGCGCCGTCATACGCCGCAACGATGTTACCGAGGCTTACAGACTTAGAACCGTGCTGCGCCCTGATCCAGTCAGAGTTAGGCAGGTTCACACCGATAGGCGTAGAGGGAGAGGCATCGCCAGCCTCACCGGCTACGTTCACCACCTTATACGATACACCTACCACGTTCTTCTTCTTGTTCTCGTCCAGTATAGGCGAGTTGTCCTCAAACCACTGCGCATTCTCAGACAGTACCGCCATACGCTCAGAAGCCTCAAAGTCATTGATCTGTATGATCGACTCATATGAACCTCTGTAGCCCTTAGGGTCATTGTATACCTCTATAAAGCCGTTGATGTAGTCTATGTCACCCTCAGTCGCATCCACCCAGGCAATGTTGTACTCATCCCACGTTTTCAGGTCACCCGTTTTGTAGTACTCGATCAGCAGCTCCAGGGCCTCCTTTTGCTTTTCGTTTTCAGCCACCGTAGTCGCCTTCTCCAGCCAGTACACGATCTTCTCTATCGCCGGGCTGTACAGTCCGCCTACCTTATACACCTGCTCCTTCAGCTCACCGTTTTCTTTCACCAGGCGTGAGTTGAGGCCATGCCATACCGGCGTCTTGTCGCTGGGGTCAGCCTTCGCTGCATAAAATGCATCTACTTCAGCCTCAGTCACGTCCGGGCCGTAGAAGTTCACCGCAGAGCCCTTCACCAGCCCTTTGCTGGCGTCCAGGTTCACCTTCTTCGCGTCCTTTTCAGGATCAAAGATCGCCACCATTGCCTCCTCGCTCAGCTCCGTGTTCGTCTCACTCAGCAGCGTGCTCAGGTAGTCACGGCTAAAGTCCGGCATGATCTTATTATTAGAGTAGTGGTGGTGGATACCGTTAGAGAACCACACGCGCTTCATGTAGGTCATGAAGTTGTCCCAGTCTTCGCCGCTTTTATCGCCATCGTAGTTTTTCACCACATTTTCCAGCGCCTTTCTGATCTCCAGGTTGTGGCGGTAGTTCTGGTCCCACATGATGTCGCGCCCCGCCAGGCCCGCCTGCGTCAGGTAGTACACCAGCGCCTTTTGGTCAGTAGTTAGCTTATCAAATCCGGGGATCTTATAGCGGATGATCTTAAGGTCCGCAAACTGCTCCGCCAGGTACTGAAAGTTGTCTTCCTCTCCGGAGGAGGCTTCAGTCTTCTGAGCTTCAGCCGATTCCTGGGTGGGTGTCGAGCTTCCGCAGCCAGCCAATACCGCCATTGTCAAGAGAATGGCGTATAATCTCAAAAACTTCATAAAGTTCGGTTAATGCTAAGTTTGAAATATCCGGCAATATACTAGCCACGCCGGTTTTTAACAATGATCTGTTTACGGTAGCATGGTAGCATAAATTATACCAATCTGTTTTTCAGTGTGTTAGATATTATGCCTGGAGCGTAGCCGTCAAGCTAAGCACTAGATTCCTCTCCTTGGGGAGAGATTCGACTATCAGGGAGAATAATAACGCGAAGGTGTGTTTTATTTTGTTCAGGGCCTCGTTGGCTGGGCCGACTATTGGAGGTACCAGCAATGTTTGTGTTGAGCATTAAAACTTCTTAATGTACAATTAGCAAGCAGCAAACCAAGCACCTGGTCAGGGCGAACGATGAGCGAAAGATATATCTACTATACACGATTTAAAGACGGTTAAGAGACGGTTTAGTATTGGGTTGGAGGTTGTGAAAAAAAGGGACAAAATTAGGGGTGTTATGCGAAAAGAGCTTATTGTAAAAATACAATTTATAGGCAAGTAATCAAACGAAATCCTGCGCAAAATTGCTTTGCTTTAACTCTAAGCCTGATGGCTATGGGACATCGATCCGGGGTCCGTGAGCAATAAGCTCAATACTGCTTAAAGAGATTCTATGCGATTAGCAGACTGTTGGCAATGGAATTGCAGTGCATCAATCACACCCTACTGCCAGACGATGGGGATCTCTTGCAGAGCGCCCACGTCATGCGACGGGGATAGGTGCATTAATTCCTCGAAAATCCTTTCCATCGCACTGCGTGGCGCCCAATATCCTTATAATCCTGAGCAAACCAGGGTGTGCCAGGCTCTTGGCTGGCAGTGGCGCATTTGATGTCTATTATAAGGGTCCGAAAGGGGCTTAGCCATCATTTCTACGCCTGATGATGTGCGTGCGTCGCTTGCCCGCCTCATTCTGTTTATTCAGTATGAAAGAAAACCGCGTCCCATCCTTCTCATTACTTGTCACCTCCGAGTCACCCCCGTGAGATTCCGCCACTATCTTTACCAATGTAAGCCCCATGCCCCAGCTTGTATAGACATTTCTGTCGCTGCCCTTCTCCATCTGGTGCAAAAATATGAATATAGACTCCTGCTTGTCTGCCGGGATAGGATTGCCAAAATTATGCACACTCAGCCTGATTTTGTCTTCCATATCTTCGAGGCTGATGGTAACAGGGCGGCTCATATCGCCATACTTGATAGCATTGGTAAGCAGGTTTTCCAGTAAGCGGCGTATGGCAGCGCCATCCAGTATGCCGTTCACCGCGCGCTCTGGCCTTTCCAGCCTGATGTCAAAATCGTAAATAGCTTTCGCTTCTTTGTATACAGTTTGTACCTCCTCAGCTATATCAATTTCATTAAACTCCAGCATCATACCCTCACCTGCTTTTATAGTTACTGCATCCATAAGCCCTTCTGTAAGTTTGATGGTTTTACGCAGGTTGTTGGTGGCCATCTTCCGCAGAGAATCCATCTTTTCAGGATCGTCCTCTATTTCCATAATCTGCAGCAGGCTGTAAGCTGTGCTCAGCGGGTTGCGCAGATCATGAGCCAGGGTGGCCATCAGGGTCTCCTGCATCTCCCGCAGAGAGTCATTAAATGAGGTCGCGGAACGCAGAATGGCGGTTTCAAGAATGTATTTTAGTAAATCAGAAGTATTTACATCAAACGCATCGTTTTCCCGGAGCAATAAAGTCAGCGTGCGGTGAAATATAATATACTCGTGAATAAGCTGGTCAATAGTGTATTCCTTCGAAGTAGCCCTATGCCTTCCATGGATATTACTGTTATTAATAATCTCCTTAAACTTTTCATCGTTCGAAATTTCATCTGCACTTTGATGCCGTTGTAATATATCCGCAATATCAACCACCATGTTTGGCAGTTGATCATGCAAAATGATTCTATTGGTATGCCTGGAGGCATTTATTTTTTCGATTACATTGACCTCCCATGTTGCCAGAATCTCTTCACAATTGCTTTTTATTACCTCTGCTGCTTGCTTCATACCTTTTATATAGCTTAGATACTGTTATCCTTAAAAAGATCAACCTTATTCATTTTGAGATAAGAGAGCTAATGACGTTCCCGTTCTCAGGCTGAACCTCCCGGGTGACTCTAAATGGTGATGCCCAGGATTATATTAACAAAGAGGGAAAGTCGAATAGAATGGCTTCCAACAGTGAAGAAAGAAGGCAACGATTAAACAATCACTAATTGTAAGAATACACAAAAAACATCCACTAACAAACTCCTAATACCCCGGATATGTTTTCTACGGAAAATTTTCGCAATGCCCGCCCATGCATTATAACCACCTGGAATACAATAAGATATAGAAAAAAACATACTGCTGCACCATGATTTAGAGCAGTATTCCTGAAGATGAATGGCGCCATGCAACGGGCGCCGTGCAACGGGCGTCGTGCATATGGGGCACCTAGCTACTAGCTCAATGCTGGCTTAAAGCGACCCCATGAAGTTAGCAGACTGTCAGCAATGAAACTACAGTGCATCAATCAAACCCTACTGCCCACCGATGGAGACCTCTTGCAGAGCGCCCGCGTCATGCGAGGGGGATAGGTGCATCTTTAAAAAGGTAGAAAACCAGCTTAAAGCGATTATCCCCGCTGTATAGCGGGGTCCCCCGACTACTAGCTCAGTGTCGGCTTAAAGCGACCCCATGCGATTAGCAGACTGTCGGCAATGAAACTACACTGCCTCAATCAAACCCTACTGCCCACCGATGGAGACCTCTTGCAGAGCGCCCACGTCTCTCGCCCACTCGCCCGGGGATAGGTGCATACTATAATTAAGAAAAGCCATCTTAATGAGCTATTCCCGGACGCCGATCCGGGATCCGTTCACGAATAGCAGGAGGTCGGCTTAAAGAGACCCTATGAGATTAGCAGACTGTTGGCAATGAAACTGCAGTGCATGAATCACACCCTACTGCCAGACGATGGGGACCTCTATGCAGAGCGCCCGCGTCATGCGACGGGGATAAGTGCATCTTTAAAAAGGTAGAAAACCAGCTTAAAGCGATTATCCCCGCTGTATAGCGTGGGCGCCATGCAATGGGTCCCCCAGCTACTAGCTCAATGCTGGCTTAAAGTGACCCCATGCAGTTAGCAGACTGTCAGCAATGGAACTGCATTGCATATAATCATCTCTCTACGTAACGCCAACAGACCCCGGGTCTCGCCCACTCGCCCGGGGATAGGTGCATACTATAATTAAGAAAAGCCATCTTAATGAGCTATTCCCGGACGCCGATCCGGGATCCGTTCATGAATAGCAGGAGGTCGGCTTAAAGAGACCCTATGAGATTAGCAGACTGTAGGCAATGGAACTACATTGCACATAATCATCTCTCTACGTAACGCCAACAGACCCCGGGTCTCGCTCACTCGCCCGGGGATAGGTGCATTGCCCAAAAAATCCTGTCCATCTTAGTATCCTTAAAATCCTGAGCAAACAAGGAGTGCCAGGCACAAGCGAGACGCCTGCGCCATTGGGAGTAATGATTTCTATTTTCAACTACAATAAATTTATTATATTTAAAAGATCATTATATTGAATACCTTTAAAAAAACCTATTCTTAAAAGAATGAAATCAGGAAAAAATTTTAATTTAAATAAAACGAACATCGTAATTGGTATATTCTTCGTGATATTTCAGAGTGTATTTATAGGATGGCAATATAAAATTGGTGAAAATCAAAATAAAATAGTTAAAAGTGAATTGAGGCTTGAGACATATAGCCATGTAAGGACTTATAGAGATAGAGTAGCATATTCAATAGATGAAAAGTTTTTGTTTTACCCACCGCCAACTGAAGCTGAAATAAATGAACTGGTATTCATTTTAGAACAGGATCCAGAAGGCGCTGAGGTTATGCTTGAAACCCTACTAATTGATTCTCATACTAGAGTCAGATTGCTTGCATTAGCCGCGTATGACCATTTGTATGAAAAAATGCAACTCGATACTATAAAAAACATCTCGCTTGAATACGTAATATTAGATAAGTATAAAATTATAAATGTGCCAATAAAAAGGATAGAAATATCAAATTCTGTTGGTGTTTTACAAATTGAAAAATTTGATACGCTTAATGCTGCGAGTTCTTATTTGCTTTTAAAGGGAGATATTAGCAAATCTTTATATCGATTTGATAAGTCAGTTGTTGACTTTACTACTTTTGATATTGAAGGTAACGATTTTAATATTGGATGTAGGTATTCATACTTGATTATGAATAGTAAAATGAAAATTACAAAAAGAATAAGTAATATTATGAATAATAGTTTATCCTATTTGTCAATTGTGAATGACTCAAAGGAAGTAGATAGAGCGGGAAATTTTCCCATGTTAATAAACTTGGCTCTACTTGAGTCTAGCAGTGAGTTTTTGCCATTTTATATATGGTTCAATCCTGATGCTAAAAACAAGTTAAAGCAGGAGTATTATAATTTGTTGAAGAACCAAGGTAAAGTTGATTTCCCATATCCAGGTTCCGGATGGGAGTATCCATTCGGGGTTTCAATCAGAAAATACTTATGGCTAAAATAAATCTTATCTATTGTTATAATTTTATTGAATTGTAAATCTCTAAACTCAAAGATTATTTCTAAGCATAACCTTCCCAAAATCTATCCATCTTAGTATCCTTAAAATCCTGAGCAAACAAGAGTGCCAGGCACAAGCGAGACGCCTGCGCCAAAGGATAAAATTTTATTTAGAAATGTAAGTGAATTTGATTGTCAAATCGGTTTGCCGAATATAGTTCATTGATCATATTTAATATATCTTCACTACTTAGTACGTTTTGATATTTTTCATACTTCTTTTTAGTACGCTCTAATGCCTTTACAGGCTCAATCCCTTTATCTTTTAATTGCCCAATCTTATCAATTAAATATTTTTTGGTATTAGAGGAAAATTGCACATCCTCCGTTTTTTTTATATAAAACGCCCTTAATATATTAGCTTCGGTAGTAGGATTTAAGTTTTTATAAACTGATGATTTCAGAAGTATATCTAACTTGTTGTTTTTTAAATAATTATTATAGTTTTTAAGGTTAATGTTATAACTACTTATATTCATTACTAATGAATCGTAATTGTAAAAACATCCTTTTGCAATACTATTAAGCTTATCTTTTTCATTAAGCTTGACAACTTGACATTTAAAAGCCCAATTATTTTCGATACTCCACATATCAACATTTATATTTTTAAATTGAAGCTTTATGCCATTATGTCTATTTACAGAGAAACTACAGTTATATTCATTAACTAATTCTTTTAATTTATAAAAATCAACCTCAACGAGAATATCCAAATCACGAGATTTCTTAGATTTCATGAAATCTCTTAGGTACCCACCAACAATATATGCGCCTCCAATGTCTAGAATTTCACTTAGCAAGGATTTTAGTTCAGGACAATTATTCAGTTCTGAACTAAAATGTGCTTTGAATTTAGATTTTAAGGAGCTATAGTTCATAATATTAAATTTTTATGCCTTTCAATTCTTGAAATAACCTAATAGCATACCTATCTGTCATGCCACTAATGAAATCAACAATTAATTGAAGCCTTTTATATTCTTTATTAGAATACATCTCAATATCTTCAAAAACTTTTCTATGGCTAGTCGAAATAATCTTATACAAACGTGATTCAAGAGTATTTCCTTGAGCTATAAAGGAATCGCTTTCTGAAGCTTTTACGAATATATTTAAAAGCCCGTAAATAGCCTCCCATCCTGCTATTTCCTTCTTTAGAATTGACTTATCATCGAAAACCTTAAACTGTAATGTTTTATAAGCTTGCCTAATATCCTGAGCTTCTGAAATATCGATTATTTCATTCTCTAGCTGACCTTTCATAATATGATCATATTCTCCTTCAAACGTCTTTACGACGCTCCCAATCATTAATTGCTGAGTATATATCCTAAATTTTTGTATAACTAATGAGTCATCTACATTTTTAACGTCTTTATAATCGTTTTTAAGATCTTGTAGCTTCTTTAATACTTTTACTTTATTAAGCTCTAATTTTTCACTAAAAATTTTTTCAATATCATCAAGGCTGATTTTTCCGAGCTTTATACCATCCTCTATATCTGCTGCACTATATGCAATGTCATCAGCTGCTTCTAATAAATATACAACAGGGTGACGTTTTTCATTAAGCTCTAAATATTCATTTAATTCTTTATAAGTACTTTTTTCCGTTTGAAAAAAGCCAAACTTTTTTTTCGCAATCTCAATTGTATGTTTTTCCCTATCTTTAGGAGGTAATTGATTATATTTTTCGTTAGATATAAACTTCTTATTTCCTTTTAAAGAATTCGAAGGATATTTAATTATTGAAGCTAGGCTAGAATAACTTAAATTATAGCCATACTCATCGCCAAAGTAATTAAGTTTGGAAAGTATGCGAAGTGTTTGAACATTGCCGTCAAAATTTGTAAAATCTGCCTTTTCTATATCAGATAACGTTCCCGTGTAATTACCTGAGGTAAAGTAATCCTTAAAGAATATTTTGATTGCCTCCTCTCCAAAATGTCCAAAGGGAGGGTTTCCTAAATCATGGACTAGCCCAGCCACTCGTAGTAAGGAGCTTAGGTACCCCTTTAAATTAATGTCAAGTTCTCCCTTATCAATCAATAAATTTTCAACACTTTGCCCAATTGAACTAGCTATGTAGGAAACTTCTAGAGAATGAGTCAACCTTGTTCTAATAAAATCACTTTCTTCCAAAGGAAATACTTGGGTCTTGTCTTGCAGCCTTCGAATTGGTGCACTTGAGATTAATCTGCCGTAATCATTTTCAAATGTGTTGCGTCCATCACTTTCATTCGTCTCAGATTTTGGACGAAATCTTTTTTCACCTAGTAAAAGGTCCCATTTTTCCTTAAATGTCATTGTCGTGAGCTACTTCTAAAAAATCTGTATTTAAAATGATTTACTTGTAGGCAAAAATAGTGAAACCATACTAATCTTCCCCAACCATCCTACAGCTATTCTTAATATACTGATCTTCCAGCACGTAGTTCTTGGTGTAGTCCAGGGAGAGGCGGCTGGTGGTGAGGCGGCAGGAGAAGCTCATGATGTCGCCGTCGGCGATGAGGTTGAAGTCTGCGTCGGGGGCGGAGGCCTGGTCGCAGGCGACGGGTTTGGAGAAATCCTCCAGGCGGTTGGTGGCGATGCGGTTTATGTTGTTCTTCACGCGCGCGAGTTGTGTGTCGTCGCTGAAGTGATCGGATAGTTCGGCGTCCGGCACCATCTCCAGGTCCCGGCCTATTACTTTGCCCGAGCGGCTTATGGTGGCGCCATTTACCTCAAACTCATTGCGGAAGAAGGTGTGCACGCTTGCCACCAGCACAAAGTTATCGTCCTGGCTGAAGTCCAGCTCCTTGTAGTCCTCATTTACCTGCCCGTCCTCATCCAGGAAAGAGTCCACCGGCAGCTCGCGCTTGTCGTACCAGATCTCGTGCTTCTGGTATTCGTAGCCCTCGAAGGTATTGCCCGAGTCAGACGCCTCGCTCATGCAGCGCGCGTACATCGTCACCTCCGTGGCCACGTAGTGGTAGCCGTTCTGCTCGCGGAAGAAGGGCAGCTTGTACGAGTTGTTCAGCAGCCACTTGCCCTGGTACTTGTAGCAGGGGTAGTTACAGTCGTCCGGCAGGTCGTCCAGGCTCACGTAGGGTTTCACGTAGCCCGTCTCAAAGGCCCAGCGGATGGTGGCATCGCGCTCCGTGTAGGTAGAAGCCACCGGCTCCTTCTCTACACCGGGCGTGCTGAAGTGCAGGTAGGCGAGGAACAGGCACAGCGCGGTGAGCACGAGGGTGGCGATGACCCACAGCTTTTTAGAGGCGCCGTTGCTTTGCTTCTTTTGCGCCGCCAGCTCCGCCTTTAGCGAATCCAGTTTTATGATGCGGGCCAGGTTCTTATTCGCTCTCTGGTACTCGCCCTCCGTGGCCGAGCCATTGATGAGGCGGGAGAACTGCGCGTCGCTGTAGCCAAGCTCTCTGGCGATGACCGTATTGCTGGAACTCTCAAATTTGTGCGTCTCCTCATTGTAGGTTCCGTACCGCTTTTTCAGGGCCTCTACAAATTCAGCATACAGGTCTGCCATAAAAACTCAATCCGTAATATAATTTGGTATTGCGCTCAAAATCAACCAATTAATTCGTTGAACGCCGTTGAAGATCGATAAATATTGATATAAATCATCAAAGTACCAACAGTTTGTGGAAATCCATTTACATTAAAAACCGAATCCGCAAACGATTTAAATCCCCATAGATACGGTTTGCTGCGGATCTTCACCAAATCATCTCAACATGCACAACTATACCCAAAAATTCTTGATCCTTATGGCCTGCCTGCTCCTGCCCGCGCTGCAGGCCTACAGCCAGGTACAGGTAAAAGGCACCGTGACCGAGGAGAGCGGAGAGCCCGTAATAGGTGTCCAGATACAGGAACAAGGCACCACCAACGGCACCATTACTGATGTGGATGGCGGCTACACGCTGAACGTGAGCGAAGGGGCCACCCTTATCTACAGTTTCATCGGTTTCGAAACGCAGAAAATCCCGGTAAACGGCAGGTCGGTCATAGATGTGCAAATGACGGAAGACGTGCAGCAACTGGAAGAGGTGGTGGTGACGGCCCTGGGCTTTGAGGCCGATAAGGACAAGGTGGCCTACGCCAATACGCAGGTGCAGGGCGAAACGGTGACCAAGGCCGCCGAGCCAAACCTGGTCAACTCCCTCTCCGGCAAGGCCAGCGGCGTACGCATCACCCGCAGCTCCGGCGACCCCGGCGCGGGCAGCTACATCCAGATACGCGGCCTTACCACCCTTACGCGGGACAACCAGCCGCTGATTGTGGTAGACGGCGTGCCCATCAGCAACGACTCGCGCGGTACCAGCCAGATCGCGCAGCAAAGCAGGCTAAACGACATCAACCCCAACGACATCAAAAACATCTCCGTACTAAAAGGCGCCTCTGCGGCGGCCCTCTGGGGCACCAAAGCCTACGGCGGGGTCATCGTGATCACCACCAAGAGCGGCGCTTTTAACCAGCCCCTGAAGGTGAGCCTGAAATCCACCTTCTCCCTGGATGAAATTAACAGAAGGCACCCCATGCAGGACAAGTTCGGGCAGGGCAACGACGGCGTGTATGACCCTGCCGCGCGGGACTCCTGGGGCGATAAGATCGCCGACCGCAGCGGCGGACAGGACGATTTTAACACCACGGGCGAATACTTTGTAGACCAGGACGGTACGGTGCACTACCCCATCCTGCAGAAGAACAGCCAGCGCACGTATATAGACGATAACTTTAACGAGGTATTTGACAACGGCCACTTCCTGGAAAACAACCTGAGCCTGACGGCGGGTAACGAAACCGGCCGCCTCTTCTTTAGCCTCAGCAACCTGAACCAGGACGGCATTATCAAAAATAACTCCGACTACAACCGCACCACCATGCGCTTTAACGGCGAGCAACTGCTTGCCAATAACCTGACGCTGAACGGCAACTTCGCCTACACCCGCACCAACTCCAACCGTATTCGCGCCGGTGCCCAGTCTTCCGGCCTCTACCTCGGCCTGCTGCGTACTCCGCCCGACTTTGACAATACCGGCTACCGCGGCAGCTACTACGCCGGGCCCGATGCCCAGCCCATCCCCAACCGCCACCGCTCGTACCGTCGCTACCTCGCCAGTTCTTCTAACCCCGTGTATAACAACCCCTCGTGGACCATCAACGAGCAGGAAGACATAGCCACCGTAAACCGCTTCATCAACAAACTGAGCCTCACCTACAACCCTACCGACTGGCTGGAACTGATAGGCCGCGCAGGCCTGGACACCTATACCGAGGAGAAATCGCAGTTCTTTACGCCCGGCTCCGCCTCCGGTGCCTTCCGTACCGGCCTCTTTGAGCGTGAGGTAGCCACCAAGCAGATCCTGAACATGGACTACATCGCCCGCGCCAACCACCGCTTCAACAGCAAGTTTAACGGCTCCATGCTGCTCGGTTTCAACTACAACCGCGAAACCCTCACCGTAAGCGAGTCCGAAATTGTCAATTTTATACAGTTTGCCGATGTGGACGGCAATACCCGCGACATGGACAACGCCGCCCCCGAAAACAGGAGCGTGCAGAGCACCATCGGTGAGGAAAGAACCGCCGGGGTGTACACCGAGATCAACTTCAACGCCTACGAGCAGCTCTTTTTTACCGGTACCCTCCGTGCCGAGTCCGCCTCCACCTTCGGCACCCAGTCAGATGCCACCTTCTACTTCCCCTCCGTGTCCCTCGCCTGGCAGTTTACGGAAGTGCTGGACTTCAAGCCCCTCACCTTTGGTAAGCTACGCGGCTCCTACGGCGAGGTGGGCGTGCAGCCCCTGCGCTACAACACCGTGACCGAATTTGTGCAGCCCACCTACTCCGATGAGTGGGGCGGCGGCCTGTGGACCGCCCTCTACGGCGGTGGCGGCTTTACCCAGAGCGTGAACCTGGCAAACCCCTTCCTCGTGCCCGAGCGCCTGAAGGAGTTCGAGATCGGTACCGACCTGCGCTTTTTCGGAGACAGGCTCACCTTCAGCGGTTCTTACTTCCAGAACGAAACCGAAGATGTGCTGCTCAACTTCCCCATCGCCAACACCCGCGGCTATGACGAGCAGTATGATAACGGCGCCACTATTCAAAATAAGGGTATTGAGATGGACCTCGGCTACACCATTCTCAAAACAGAAGACCTTACCTGGAATGCCAACCTGATCTACACCCGGGTACGCAACGAAGTCACCGACCTCCGCGGCATACAGTCCCTCAACCTCGGCGGCCTCTCCGCAGCCAATGCCCGCGCCATTGAGGGCGAACCCCTCGGTGTGCTCTTCGGCTCCCGCATCCTGCGCGACGATGCGGGCAATATCGTATTTGACGAAAACGGCTTCCCCGTGCAGGACGAGCAGGAGGGCGTAATCGGCAACCCCAACCCCGACTGGCAGGGCAGCCTCATGACCACGGTGCGCTATAAAAACCTCGGCCTCAGCCTGCTCTTCGAGACCTTCCAGGGCTCCGACATCTACGCAGGCACCAAAGCCGTACTGGACAACCTCGGCACCTCGGCCGAAACAGGCATCGAGACCACTACCGACGTGAACCTGCTGGACTACAACGGCAACCTCATCCCCGCAGGCACCACCTTCCGCGGCACCGTAAAGGACTTTGGCGCCGGACCCGTGGCCCTTACCGAAGCCTGGTACCAGGCAGACGGCGGCTTTTTCGGGGCTGGTAACGATGAGCTTTTCATAGAAGACGGCTCCTGGACCCGCCTCAGGGAAGTGATTATAAGTTATGGCCTTCCGGCAAAATGGATGAACAGCATAGGCTTTGAATCTGCCGAAGTCTCCATCACTGGCAGAAACCTGATCCTTTGGACAGATTTTAAGGGCAATGACCCCGATACCAACCTCGAAGGCGTAAGTGCGGCACGCGGTATTGAATATTTCAATAATCCCAGCACCCGCTCCTATGTATTCACCTTACTACTGAACCTATAATATTGACTATTATGAAATATTATATAAACGCATTAACCCTTTTCATCTTCATTATATCCATGGGCTGCGAGAGCCTCGTGGGCTTGGATGATAATATAAATGTAAACCCTAATAACCCTACCGATACCGAGTACCAAAACATACTGGTGACCGCAGAAGTGGGGCAGATCATATTGCAAACCGGCGAGTCGGCCAGGCGCGCCGGAATATTTGCCGGTACCCATACCGGTATAGACCGCCAGCACGAAGGCTACACCACCTACACCGTCACCACCACGGACTTTAACGACCTGTGGGACGATGTATTTATCAATGCCTACCGCAATGCCGTGCTCACGCAGGAGAAAGCGGAAGAGGCAGGCGTAACCGGCGTTACCACCGGCATCACCCAGGTGCTGCAGGCCCTTACCCTTGGCACCGGCACCGCCCTCTACGGCGATATCCCTTTTGATGAACTTGCCGATATCAGCATAGACAACCCCGGGTTTGAAGACCAGACCGCGGTGTACGGCAAGCTCCAGGACCTGCTGGACGATGCCATCGCCAACCTGGCCACAGGCACCGGCAGACCCGCCAGCGGTGCGGACTTCTTTTTCGATAGCGACGTGCAGGCCTGGACGCAGGTGGCCTACACCCTCAAAGCCCGCTACTACATGCACACCCGCAACTATGCCGCCGCGTATGAAGCTGCGCAAAACGGCATCAGCACCTTTGATAACTCCCTCTACGCCCCGCACTTCGATGCCCTCGAAGCCTCCAACCTCAACTGGCAGTTCTTCGCCAACGGTACCCGCGGGCCTGACCTCGTCGTCTCAGATTTCATCATCAGCATACTGAACCCCGGCAGCGGCAGCAGCCCGGACATTACCAACTACCGCGGCAATGCCAAAACGGACGAAACCGCCCGCTACAACTACCTCTTTGAGTCAAACGCCGTCGGTTTTCAGCCCAACCAAAGCCCCGGCGCTTTTGCGGGACAGACCACATCCGCACCCATCGTCACCTACCAGGAAAACCTGCTCATTCTCGCCGAAGCAGGCCTGCGCGCAGAAGGCTTCAGCACCGGCCTTACGCAGCTGAACGAGTTCCGCAGCTTTATGGCAGATGGCGGCTACCTGGAGAACTTCAACCCCGCCAATCTGCAATACGACGCCTACGAGGCGGCCGACTTTGACACCGGCGGCATCGAAAACGCCGACGGCCTCTCTGCCGAAAATGCCCTGCTCCGGGAGATCCTGCAGGAGCGCTACGTTACCCTCTTCAGCACCATAGAGGTATTTAACGATACCCGCCGCACGCAAAGCGAAACGGCAGTGCGCGTGCCCGTGGAGCCAAACGTGGGCGACCGCCTGCCTCAGCGCTTTATCTACCCCCAGTCGGAGATAGACCGCAACAGCAACATCCCCTCGCCACTGCCCACTTTGTTTGACGAAACCGAGGTAAACCAGTAATCCGAATGATCAGAATATTCCTCATAAGCCTGCTTTTGTTAATCACTAACCTGGCTCAGTGTCAGGTTAGTGATACTCTTAGAGTACTCTTTGTAGGCAACAGCTATACCTACTTCTGGAACCTGCCCCAGACCGTGGAGGCCATGGCCGTATCCGCAGACTTTCCGCTCATAGCCCGCAAATCAACTGCAGGCGGCACCAACTGGCGCCAGCATTGGGAAGGGGAAAAAGGCCTGAAGTCGCGCCAGCTCATAGAGCAGGGCAACTGGGACATCGTGGTGCTGCAAAACCACAGCCGCAGCACCCTGGACAGCCTCGACCAGTTCATGGAATACGGGGAGAAATTCATCAACCTGGTAAAAAGCACCGGTGCCCGCCCCGTACTGTACGAGACCTGGGCCAGGGAGCATAACCCATTGACCCAAAAAGACATAAACGAAGGCTACCACGCCCTGGCCCAAAAGTACAACATAGAAGTAGTGCACATAGGCGAGCTGTGGCACTATGCCCTGCAGCAGCGCCCCGGCCTGCGCCTGTACGATCCCGACCAGAGCCACCCCAGCACCATCGGCACCTACCTTACCGCTTCCGCTTTCTTTACCTATTTCACCGGAAAAAGGGCCGATGGGCTGCCTAAACGCGTCTCTACCACCGACCGCGACGGCGAACTGCTCTACCTCTCCATCATGAGCGAGGAAGACGCCGAATACCTGCAAATGGTGGTGGATACGATGAGAAAGGAGGAAAATGAGTAGGCTCAAACGAAACCTCCCCATCTACCTCGGCCCCCTTGCCTTTATCCTTCTGGAAATACTGGGCAAGCCCGAAAGCATGAGCATAGAGGCCTTTCACGTCCTCTCCGCCACCGTCTGGATCGCCATCTGGTGGGTCACCGAAGCCGTGCCCATTGCCGTTACCGCCCTGCTGCCCATCATCCTGTTTCCGCTCACCGGAGCACTGCCGCTGGACGAGACCACCGTCTCTTACGGGCACAAATACATTTTCCTGTACCTCGGCGGCTTCATGATCGCCATTGCCATAGAAAGGTGGGACCTGCACAAGCGTATTGCCCTCAATATCATCAACATCATCGGCAGTAACGTCTCCATGATCATCCTCGGTTTCATGGTCGCCACCGCCTTCCTGTCCATGTGGATCTCCAACACCGCCACCTCCGTCATGATGCTCCCCATCGGCATGGCCATCGTGGCGCAGTTCAAGGAAACCACCCACGACAAGGACTTCTCGCAGGTAGTCGGCAAAGCCCTCATGCTCGCCATCGCCTACAGCGCCAGCATCGGCGGCGTCGCCACCCTCATCGGCACCCCGCCCAACCTCGTGCTCGCCGGCATTCTGGAAGAGATCTACGGCTACGAGCTCACCTTCGTCACCTGGATGAAGTTCGGCCTGCCCGTATCACTGGTGCTCCTCGCCATCTGCTGGGTGTACCTCACGCGTTTTTCTTTTAAGTTGAAAAATAAGAGCCTGCCCGGCGGCAAGTCCGAGATCAAAAACATGCTGAGGAGCCTGGGCAAGATCACCTATGAAGAAAAGGCCGTGCTGGTCATCTTCACCCTCACCGCCCTGGCCTGGATTTCGCGCTCGCTGCTGTCCACGTTCATCCCTTCCCTGGACGATACCATCATCGCCATGAGTGCCGGCATACTGCTCTTCGTAGTACCCGCCAAAGGCAAAAAGCGCAAGCTCATCACCTGGAAAGAGGCCGTAAAAATGCCCTGGGGCATCATCCTGCTATTCGGCGGCGGCATGGCCCTCGCCAAGGGCTTCACCGCCACCGGCCTCGCGGAGTGGATCGCTACGCAAATGAGCCGGCTCGATGGCCTCTCCATCATCCTGCTCATTCTCGTACTGGTGGCCCTGGTCAATTTCCTTACCGAAATCACCTCAAACCTCGCCACCACCGCCATGATATTACCCATACTGGCGCCTCTGTGCCTGTCATTTAACGTCCACCCGCTCGTCATCATGGTTGGTGTTACCGTGGCAGCTTCATGCGCCTTTATGCTCCCCGTAGCCACCCCGCCAAACGCCGTGGTGTTTGGCTCCGGCTACCTCAGAATTCCCGATATGGTCAGGACCGGTATTTCCATGAACATACTGTCCATCATACTCATTACCCTGGCCACCTATTTACTCCTGCCCCTACTGTGGCAGATAGACCCTAGTGTATTTCCGGACATCTTCAAAACAGCAAACTCATGAACCCCTATAATCCCACATACCTCCTGAAGACCATAGCCCCCCTCATGCTGCTGGGCCTCCTCATGGTCATAGCCGCCTGTACCGATGATGATGAGTTTGACGACCGCACCTTCGGCACAGACGACTTCCGCGTGCTCAAAGTATCCGAAGGCGATAACCGCCTCGAGAACGGCGAAAGCGGCATTTCTGCTTCCGGCCTCGTACTCGAAGTGGTCTTCAGCCACCCCGTAAGCCAGCAGGCCATTGCCAGCAACCTCAGCGTGTCCGGCAATCCTGCCTATGACATTGCCTATAATGAAAACAGCTCCGTAGCCACCCTCACCTTCGAGACCCTGAATTATGAGTCTCAGTATACCGTGAGCCTTCCCGCAGGCACTTACGGCGCAGACGGCGCTACGCTTGACGAAGATTTTACGCTCAACTTCACCACCCGCGCCCTCGTGGTGCCCGAAGTGAGCCTGTCCGCCCAAAACGCATCACCTGAAGAAGGCAGCTCCACCCTCATCACCGCCACCCTGAGCGAAGTCACCACCGCCGATGTCGTGGTCACCCTCGCCTTTGCCGGTAGCGCCGTGTTAGACGAAGACTTTACCGTGAGCGATGCCGTGATCACCGTGCCAGGCGGCGAGCTTTCCGCCTCCGTCACCCTCGACATCACCGACGATACCGACACCGAAGGCGCCGAAACCATAGAGGTGAGCATTGCCAACCTGGCAAACGGCACCGACGACACACCCGACCTGCTCACCATCTCCATAGTGGATAATGACGTGCTCACCGACCTGGAACTGAAGGGTATATTCGCCCTGCGCTGGGCCACCGAACCCGGCAGCAACAGCGGCAAAGCCATTCACCTGCGCGCCACTGCCGACATCCCCGACCTTAGCGTCTACAGCATAGGCGTAGCCAATAACGGCGGCGGCACCGACAGCATCGAGTACACCTTCCCCGCCATGGCCGTCGCCGCCGGTGAAGACATCCTGCTCGCCCGCGAAGATGCCGCTCTGCTCACCTACTTCGGCAGTTGCAGCAGCGAATTCGAGCACGTACTGCAGACGGATGAAATGGCCCAGAACGGCGACGATGCCATAGAACTCTACAGCGGCACCGCCGTCATAGAAACCTACGGCGACCCCGACGTAGACGGCACCGGCATGGACTGGGAGTACAGCGGCTCATGGGCCTACAAAGCAGGCGATGAGTGGATCACCGGCGGCATAGACTGTGCCGCCTCCAGCACCAGCACGCAGGATGCCGACTGCATCTACCCCCTCTGCGCCCCCGCACTGCTCTTCCGCGGCGCCATGGAAATTGACACCGACGGCGGTCTCGGCATCAGAGCCTACCACTTCAAGGCCTTCAGAGACATACCCGACCTAGGCGCCTACAAAGTCGAGATCTACGCCAACGGCGACGGCACCAGCCCCTTCCGCGTCGTAGACCTCCCCGCCGGGCAGTCCGCCGCCGAAGGCGATGACATCCTCATGGTGCGCGACTCCGACGTTGGCGACGTAGGCCCCTACTTCGGCACTTGCGCCGACCGCTTCACCATATACGAAAGCACCGAGATCACCAGCAACGGCGACGACGCCCTCGTATTCTACGCCAACAACGTCGCCACCGACACCCTCGGCGTAGTAGGCGTAGACGGCACCGGCCAGCCCTGGGACTACACCAATGCCTTCGGCTACCGCTCCGTCCCCGGCGAAGCCTTCACCTTCCCCGGCGCCGAGTGCACCAACACCGCCACCACCAACGCCGACGCCTCATGCTCCTATCCGTTTTGTGAGTGAGAAAATCCCCTCCTGGGACTGGGATCGCACACGATGGGTAGGCGCAGAAAGGCCGCTATGAAATGATAGAAATGATGCCGGGGTGGGTCCATGCTACTACCAAACCCACCCCGGAGTTATCATTTCAGGTTCAATGAACATTATCTGCCGACCCTCCAGGGAGGGTATTTAAGGTAGTGCCTTTAGTGGCTTGAGGGTAAAGGTGTAGTCGCAGAGTATGCGCTTTCATAAGGCATCCTGCCAGCACCGCCCCTGATCAGAAATACGCCTTCGCGTTTTCTGATCTGTCCCCTCCTATAAGGAGGGGAATTATCAGTGCACATAGCTTGCTATGCACTTAAATTCAAAGTTATCACCCATGAACTACCAGCGTAAATGCACCAAACCCAGAGTAACGTACGAATTCCCCTCCTATCAGGAAGGGGACCGCTGAAAAAACGCGAATGCGTGTTTTGCAGCAGGGGAGGTGCTGGCAGAATGTCAGCATAAACACACTACCCCTAAGCGATAGAGACATACACGATAAAAAAAAGAAACTCGGCCTTGGAGATTGGAGCGTCAAGAAATGTCAGGAATGAAACGTTAAGAAAAGAAAACTGTGTGAGCTTTCTGAGGTACGAAGAAAGTGAGTTTTTTCTTTTCAAGTGGAATGAGTGACATTTTAGCGCCAAGGTCCACAGCCTTGATTTTTGGTTACTTTTTGATCAAGCAAAAAGTAAAAAAAGCCCGGGGTAGGGCAGTCCAGCAAAACACTAATACTTAAGCAGGTCAAAACCTACAAAAGACAACCATGAACATATTCAGAATCTACTTCTACATCATTCTCTCATCAATCACCCTGCTATCAGGTTGCGATAACGATGATGACAATCTCCTGCCCACTAACCTCATAAACACCACCATCGACGGTACCGCCGTCACCGACGGCCCAAACTCCGTAAGTGTGAACCCGCAAATCACCCTCACCTTCGATGCCGTACTACGCCCCGAAGCCTTCGAAAACGCCCTGCAGATCACCGGCGGAGCCACCCAGCCGACCTACACCGTCACCTACGCAAACGCCAACTCTCAGGCTGTCATCAGCCCTGAGCTACAGCCCAATACCACTTACACACTAACGGTAAACGCAGCCACCATCGGCGAAAACGGCCAGGCACTCAGCCAGCCCTACACCCTCCAGCTTACCACCACCGGAGCCACCCTCTCTGCCTGCACCTCAGCCTCCAACGACTGCCTCCGCCAGATGCAATTCACCGACGGCAGCAACACCTACACCCTCGACTACTTCAGCACCTTCGACCTTACTGCCGAAGCCGACTTCGACCAGGTTACCAGCGCCATCATCCTCGTGCATGGCGCCGCCCGCAACAACGACGAGTACTTCACCTGGATGAACAGCACCCTCGCCGGCCTCAACCTCAGCAGCAACACCCTCCTCATCGCCCCGCAGTTCAAAGATCAGTCCGAGACCAGCGCAGCCAGCGAGCTTTATTGGAACAGCAACAACTGGCGCGATGGCGACCCCTCAGGAAATGACTTCAAGATCAGCTCCTTTGCTGTAGTCGACAGCCTCATCAGTCAACTCACCGAAAGGGCCACCAACCTCGAGCACCTCATCATCACCGGCCACTCTTCCGGCGGACTCTTCACCCACGTTTACGCAGCCGCCAACCAAAGCGAAGACCAGCTACCCGCCACCGTATCCGTAGACTACATCGTTGCCAACAGCCAGTACTTCTACTACCCCACAGACGAGCGCATAGACGAAGCCACCGACCAGCTCTACACCCCCGCAGGCTGCACCGGCTACAACTTCTGGCCCCTCGGCTACAACGTCGTACCCCCCTACGTCAGCACCATACCCAAAGCCACCCTCGACGATCAGTTCATCAACCGCTCCGTCACCTACCTCCTCGGCAACGGCAACCAGTCCGACCCCACCCTCAACACCACCGACTGCTCCGCCACCCTCCTCGGCTCCACCCGCTACCTCCGCGGCGAAAACATCTACGAGTACCTACAACAGAAGTACCCCGGCAACGGGCACACCCGCGTCATCATAAACGGCATCGGCCATAATGGGCAGGCCATGTATCAGAGTGAAGAGTTTGAGGTTTTGTTGGGGGAGGTGATTGGGGAATAAATCGTTTGATACAATGCTTCTAAACCCGCGATAGGGTAGATCGGGAACGCCTGGTCCGGTCACCTCTTATCCCCGCTGAATAGCGGGGTCCCCATCGTCTGGCAGACTTCTGCTATTCCCGTTACTGCTCCTTGCAGACAGTCAGTCAAGCGCACGGGGTCGCTTTAAGGCAGTAATGTATAAACAGCAGCGGAACCCAATGCAGCGCGCCCCGGACTAGGGTGATAGACGTCCATCAAAATTTTGCATACAGCATTTTTTGTATTTCAATCCACTCTCACAAAAACATCTATCATTTCTTTCTATATCCTTCAGGGCTTCTAAGAATTTAGATCTATTTTCCGCTAAATGTTTCCCAAACATAAGTCTGTCAAAATACTGTGAATGATCCTCATCAAGAATGATCGGTCTATCATTAATATTGTTATTTATCTCATCACCATTAAATAGATACCCACCCAAGAAAGCTCTTTCACTGGCAGCAACTAATCTATCTCTATTTTTATACCTAAAGATCAAGTATTTAGTAAAATCTACCTTAGTAGGTAAGTGTCGTAAAATAATATCTAAATCAAAAGCAGATATTACAATAGGCTTATCAGGTTCTCCTTCCATGATAATACGTACATGAGAAGTTTTGCCTGGATATTCATCTAATAGTAAACATATACTATAAACTTCCTTTACGTTTTTTAGATCTGGCAAATTCTTACTGGAATTTGAATTATATTCCTTCTTTCTTATAGCCTCTTTACAGGTTAAGGCTTGCTTATGAGCAGCTTTAATGGCTTTTTCAAAATCAATTTTTATAGACTTCAAGTCCCCTTTTTTAGAATTCTCCGTTAATCTTTTTGACTTTACTTGAAAGATAACAGCTATTTCTTCGAAAAGCATAAGTATATCAATGTCAGAAATAGTTGTAGTACTGTTTTTTTTCAGCAATACATTTTTGAAGATATACCGATCACCATATTTTTCAGTTAACATTTGAAAAACCATGTTTTCGGCCATTCCCCCTCTATTTTTCAATGCTTTTGAAGAATATATTTTATCCTTATTCATCCAATAAAATGGATTGTTAAAAACTGCCTCAGCTAATTGGTAAGGCATAAGGATTACATAATAATTATCAATAATAAATATAGGTCTTACCAAAAATTCATTATAATCACCTATGTTAAAAAAAAATTCATTGACCACCTCGTTTTCTTGAATTGCGAATGCTTCAATTAATTGTTTGATATCAGGATTTCTTTTAAATATTGGGTTGTCTTTATTCAGCGTCAAGACATTTGAAGGATTTGCATGCTGATGCCTAATATTCATAATAAAATCCATAAGTGATCTTATTACCATGTAATTATCGTAAGCATTATAAATATCAAAGCCTTTATGTTTTTTAATCCATCCTCTGTCATTCTGATACTTATACCTAGCCAATTCTACAAACTGAAAATCATGTGCATCTCCTCCAGAATAGAATATAGTTTCGTGCAAGAGCATTTCCCTTTCTATTTTAGATGGATCAAAGCTTTTTTCATCATTTGAAAAAAAAGTAAAATGGAGAGAATCCATTAATTTATGTATTTGATCTGCAGTTGATTCTGTGTCAAGCTCAGTATTTGACTTATTATTTCTGTTTTTCAAATAAAACCCAGATAGATGACTTATCTCTTTGTAACTAAGCAATCGTTTATAATCTTCATAACCAATGTCTTTTACTTTTCCATTTATGTTTTTAGCAACAAGTAAACCCAATATTTCTAGGAAATTTTTACACTTGGACAACTCGTCTATCTTACTGAGAATTTCATTTCTATTCATTGAATTCATGATTTTCATTATTCAACTTAATCTTTTTTTAGAAATAATTGAGGATTGATTTTATAAGTAATTATGATCAAATAAAACCTGTATTGCCTTCAGACACTCCTTTGGTGGAAGCATCGCTGTTTGTATCCTTATGCCCCCATTGGCGCAAGCATCCCGCTTGTGCCGCGCTCCCCAGAGCGCAAAAAGCAGTCAGCCTCCTAACGCAGTAACCCAAGGTACACTCACTAAAGCCAGCTTCTTAATCATTACAGATATGCTCTATGAGACTCGGCTAGGCAGACTGTTGGCAATGAAACTCCCGTGCACCGACTATAACCTACTGCCAATCGAAGGGGACCTCTGTGCAGAGCGCCCATTGCATGGCGCCCACGTTTCTCGCTCACTCGCCCGGGGATTAGTGCATACTATAATTTAAAAAGTTTGCTTAATGAGGCATTCCGGGGACGCCTAGTCCGGACACCGATCCGGGGCGCCATGCATATGGATCTGTTGGCTACTAGCTCAATGCTGGCTTAAAGCGACCCAAGGCAAATAGCAGACTGTCGGCAATGAAACTGGGGTGCACCGACTATAACCTACTGCCACACGACTGGGACCTCTATGCAGAGCGCCCACGTATCTCGCTCACTCGCCAGGGGATAGGTGCATTGCACAAAAAAATCCTGTCCATCTAAATATCCTTAAAATCCTGATCAAAAACCGTCAGCTACTTATACAACGTTGGCTTAAAGAAACCCAATGCAATTAGCAGACTGCAGGCAACGAAACTCCTGTGCGCCGACTATACCCTACTGCCAGACGATGGGGTCTCTATGCAGAGTGCCCACGTCATGCAACGAGGATAGGTGCAACTATTAGATTTCAGAATACTGAATAGAAGTTTCCCTTCGAGTGAATATATAACTTAATCCTGTACCTCTAAAGCACTGGCTTGACCTTCCAAATAAGGCTCCTTATTTTCCGTGATAAGCATTTTCTCTACATTCCTGTAGCCTTCCTTAACCTCATGTGTGATAGCAACAACTTCTATGGCCACGTGAATACCTACCATATCATCAGGGTTTTTAATACCAAGATACAATGGTTGATTTAAGGGACTTGATACTTTAACGATACCTGATGCCAAATTTTCCCTTGTCCCTACTGTCAAATAACGAAAAGCTACTTTTGATCTAAATAGCCCGGCGTTTTCAGAATCTAGTAAATAAATATCACACACATCCCCACCTGGAGGTTGAGTAAGCAAATTAATGCCTAGGCCTAAAAACCCAGAACTATCTAGTATTTTACTAAGGTCACTGGCCAATTTAAAGTTAGAGGTCACTTGATTTACGTCTGCCTCATTTCTAGAAGCTGTAAACTCATAATACCACTCTACAGTATTTGGGGGCAGAGTTACCGGAACAACTATTCTTGATTTACCGTCCAGAAAAGTAGCATTGGAACCACTATTGATATAAAACTTAGATACGGGAACAATATTTCTGGCAGCATATTCTTCTTCTCTATACGCTTCAGGAAGTGTTATATATGTCGTATCATACAGCGTTTTCCAATATACATTTGAATTAAAATTTGCCGTACTGTCATTAGCTGGTATTCGCTGGATTTTGTAGCTGCAAACTCTTCCTCCAATTGCAGAGTTTTTAAAGCGAAACTTATATATCCCGGTTCTGGGAACAGTTAGGGTTTTATTCTCAATTTTAACTGTCTTGTAATCCATGAACTTCGAGGTAGCGGGCAATTCCATTATCTCTACTTCTTTGACTTCTTTTCCTCTTTCTTCTGAAAAGTTAAAGATGATTTGATCACCGGCGGCAAAGCCAAAGTAAACCTCTTCATTCGTTAACCCCCCGACTTTCACTGTCGATTCAGCAAGGTCAATAGGCTGTTGGGCTTTAAGCGTAAAATTGAAAAGAATAACGAGGATGAATGATAGTACTGGTTTCTTCATAGGGACTTTGCTAGTATGATGACAATAGGCCGTTGGTACTGGTAATTTCAAATAGTTTATCAAATAAATACTTCCGAAACCTATAAAAACCTCTCCATTCATAGCAATCTGTTATCCCTTCGGTAAGAATTTATTTCCCAATAAATCTTTTTACCTTCCGTGATAATAATAATGCTACCACCTCTTTATGGGTGCAATGATGACCCTTTGACCGGCCGGAGGCGTGGACAACCCAGTAACCTAATTAATCACTCCCCAAAACCCTCACCTCCAATCAACCTTCACCAATACCCTTTCCACCCCCATGTCGGATATCTTTCACCCAACCAGGGCTTTACCAACCCCCGTGTCGGAAACTTACCCTCATTTACCGGATTTGTTATAACCCTGTCCGATTCCTCTGATATATCTTTGCATATGTATATTAAATACTATTGATATAAATATTGGCATATGCTATTAAGGTGTAGGTACATATATTATCATGTGGGAACTCACACTCACTGGAATTTATTCTATACCTAGGTATTCTTTGCTAAAACAGCTTTAAACAGGCAAGATGCCCCCGATTTTATTGGTGCAATCGGTTTCAGGTTGCTCGAGTTGATCGTAATCCATAAATTTATATTGGAAAACCCTGATTCTAACTAAAAGCGGGAGTGATCCGAAAGAAAAAGGAAAAACTTATGAATAACGTAAACCACCCTGTTTCGCAGAGTGACCGGCAAAAAACCGGGCAAACCCCACAGCCGGATTCCGGCTCTATCGAGACCATCTGTAGCCTCGTCCACAGGCAGGCTCAACAGCATCCTGAGCATATCGCCATTATAGACGGCAACACCGAGGTCGATTACCAACGCCTGATGAACAGAGCCAATGCCGTAGCCGCTGAGCTTCAGAGGCGTGGTGTAGCCCCCGGTTCCCTCGTGGGCGTATGCATGGACCGCACCTGGGAGCTCGTTGCCACCCTCTATGGCGTACTGCAGGCAGGTTGCGCCTACGTGCCACTTGATCCCGCTTACCCCCGCGAGCGCGTACGCTACATGCTCGAGCACTCCCGCGCCGTAGCCGCTATTGTGGACAATGACACCACCGCCGGCCTATGCCAGGGCGTACAGGAACTTATCCATTTAAATAAGATCGCAGACGAGACCCCTCATAACCTCACCCCACCTTCTCCCGGTGACCTCGCCTACGTCATCTACACATCAGGCTCCACCGGCAAGCCCAAAGGCGTCGCTATAGAACATGGGAATGTAGTGGCCATGATCCGGGCCACCCGTAACCTGCTCACCGATGCTGATCTCAAAGGCATGCTCGCCTCCACATCCATCTGTTTTGACCCCTCCGTCACAGAGATATTCGGCACACTTGCCCTCGGAGGCACCGTCGTGCTCGCACAGAACATACTCGACCTGCCCGAGCTTGACGCCGCCAACCGGCTCACAAGCTGCGTGGCAGTACCTTCCGCCATGCAGGCCCTGCTTGCGTCCGGCTGGAGTCCAAAAGGTATCAAATCCATCATCTTTGGCATAGAAGCCCTTAAGCTCCCCCTCGTAGCAAAGCTCTTCAGCCTGGATGATGAACTCCGCATCTTCAACGCCTACGGACCCACCGAAGACACCGTCTACTCCACCGTGGCAGAGATCCCGCGTGACGTGCGTACCATTACGATAGGTACCTCTGTGGCCGGCTCCAGCGCCTACATCCTTAATGAAGACATGAACCCCGTACCCCATGGTGAGACCGGGGAGCTCTACCTCGCCGGTAATCAGCTCGCCCGCGGCTACCTGTACGACGAAGAACGCACTAATGAGCGCTTCATTCAGCATGAACCCACAGACGCTATACCCGAAACCCGCCTCTACAAAACCGGTGACCATTGCCGCCGCATTGAGAATGGTGAGATAGAGTTTATCGGCCGTATAGATCAGCAGGTAAAGATCAGAGGCTTCCGCGTAGAGTTAGGTGAGGTCGAGTCCGTACTCGAGTCCATGCCCGGTATCCAGCTCGCTGCCGCTGCTGCGCTCGATGGGGGGGTAGGCCAGAAAATGCTTGCTGCATTCATCGTCACCCAGGACCAGGAAGTCACAGACGCCGGTATCAAAGAGTATTTGGCTAAGCGACTCCCAAAATACATGGTGCCCCAGCTTGTCATTCATCTGGATGAGATGCCCCTGCTACCCAATGGTAAGCTCGACCGCAACAAGCTGCAGACCCTTGGCGAAACCCGTCAGGTAACTGAGGCAAGCACCTCAGCGCCCAATCTGGATGGTAACCAGCAGCCCGGTGCCCTGCTTTCTATCATACAGCGTGAGGTAGCCTCCCTGTTAAACTACAGTGATCCCGGGCAACTCGACCCTAACAGCTCCTTCGATAGCTTTGGGCTCGATTCCCTCACTACCATAGAGCTCAGCGGCCGCCTGTCGAAAGCTATCGGCAAAACCCTGCCCGCCAAAGCCATACTCGAGAACCCTACACCCGCCACCCTCGTGGATTACATCACCAATAGTGCAGGTGGAGAGGCCGTAAGTAAGGCAGCAGGCATGAATACCGATTCCCTCGCCACCTTCCAAACGCAGATTCGCTCCAGTCACCCTACCTTCCAGGCCGCTAAAGTTACCGCCTGGTCAGCCACCGATAAGAGCAAGCTCGTGCAGGAAGTGCTCCATATGGTAAATGACCAGCGCCGTAATCCCTACAGCAAGGTACTGCGTACCGGTAGCGCCACCCGGGGCATGGTGAGCGATGCCTACAATGACGAAGAGCAGGAAGCGATCATCTGGACCACCAACCTCTACCTCGGCCTTAACCGCGATAAAGAGGTAATGGAAGAAGCCGCCAAAGCCGTAGAGCAGTTCGGCACCGGCATGGGTACTTCGGCCGCCGCCTCAGGTATGACAGACCACCACCTGCAGTTTGAAAAAGAGTTTGCAGAGCTTACCGGCAAGCCCGCCGCCTGCCTCTTTCCCACAGGCTACACCGCCAACGTCGGTGCTGTAGCCGGTATACTCGGTAATAACGACTGCGTCATCATCGACCAGCTCTGCCATGCCTCCATCGTAGACGGTGCCCGCCTTTGCGGAGCCAGCATCAGAACCTTTAAGCACAATGACGCCACCGACCTCGAGGCCGTACTGAAGTCAGAAGTATCACCCTACCGCACCGTTATGGTTATCCTCGAGGGTGTCTACAGCATGGGCGAAGGAGCTGCACCTGTCAAAGAAATCGTACAAACCGCCAAAAAATACGATGCCCTCGTTCTTGTCGATGAGGCCCACTCGTTCGGCTTTTACGGTAAGCGCGGCGGCGGCATCTGTCATGAGCAGGGTATCACCGAAGATGTAGACTTCATCATGACCACCCTTAGCAAAGCCCTCGGAAGCCTCGGTGGCGTCGTTTCCGCTTCCCAGGAGCATGTGGACCTTATGAAGTCCTCTTCCAGAGCCTACATATTCCAGGCCTCCGTCAGCCCAGCCGACATGGCCGCTGCCCTAACCTCCCTGCGCCGTATCCGATCAGACGATGGCCTGCGCCAGCGCCTGTGGGATACCACCCGCTACATGCGCCAGCGCTTTACCGAAGCGGGTTACGACCTGGGTACCGGTGACGGACCCATTGTCACCCCGCACTTTAGCGACAAAGACAAGCTCTACGCCATTGTGCAGGAAATGTACAAGCGTGGCGTGCAGACCTCTGCCGTTACTTATCCTATAGTAGAGCCGGGTAGGGGACGCCTCAGGCTCATATGCTCTGCCGCCCACACCCGCGAAGACGTGGATAAGACCATTCAGGCCCTTATCGAATCAGAGCGCGTGGTAGATGAGCAGCTTGCCTCCATCAAGGCTGAAGCAAAGGCTGAACAGCCCAGTGCCAGCCACCTGCAGGAGTGGGCCACCGCCTTCTCCGGTTACCTCACCAGTGTGGTCTCCGACAGCACCCGCCCCGTGCCTGACCTGGCCATCTCCGTAAGCCTTCCCGGCCAGGAGGAGCCCCATACCATCCGCATCAGTGGGGGAGAGGTCACCCTCGGCACAGGCAAGGCCAGCGGCGTTCATACCTGCTCACTCCTTCTGAAGGATAGCCATGCGGTCACTGCCCTCCGCAATGCCGACATCCAGGCCCTCCTGCGTAGCATCAGTGCAGGCAACTGCATCCTCCACGGCCAGGTAGAACCGTTCATTTGGTTTATCGCCCGTCTCGTAGAGCAGCAAAAGCAGAATGCCTCAGTCAAAGCCACCGTCAAAGGACAGGAAGAGGCCGTTTACTAGTGTAATACCATAATTTGAATACAAGCAAAAAGGCAGTCATCATTGACTGCCTTTTTCTTTTACACGTAGGATGTGTGAGCGGGTCCTTCTGGCATATATGACGATGGATAACCGGAGCGAGGAATAATAGTGGTTATGAATTACCCGCTTGAAAAGCTTATCCATTAAATACCTGAAAACCTGTATATAAATTATCTTCAAAACTGATGAGCGTCATATATCCTGGCTTCATTTTCAAGTATTTTTACCTAATAAGTTACAGAATGACTTATCCACTACAAAAATGATAAAGTACCTGTTTGTAGCGCTTGCCGGCCTTCACGGGCTTATTCACTTACTTGGCTTTATCAAAAGCTTTGGCCTTGCCCGGGTCGAGCAATTGTATAAACCCATCGCTAAACCCTGGGGTATACTCTGGTTGCTCGCAACCTTATTGTTCCTGGCCGGTGTAATCGTATTCCTGCTTAATAAAAGTTACTGGTGGCTCGTCACTCTTATCGCCGTTTTATTATCTCAAATACTAATTTTCCAGCATTGGCAGGATGCCAGGTACGGTAGTATAGCAAACGTTCTTTTACTACTTGTTTGCATAATCGGGTATGGTAATTGGCACTTCGACCGAATGGTGCAGCGTGAGCTCACTGCGTTTCAGATGGAAGAGACACCTGCGGCCCACCTGCCCGAAATAGCTCAAAAGGATTTACCTGATCCTGTACAAAAGTGGCTCAGCTACAGTCAGGTAGAAGGAGGCCAGGAAATAGCCCATCTGCACCAGACAGGCCGTATGAAGCTTGATAATGACGGCAAATGGCTGCCGGTAGCCGCACAACAATGGTTCAGGATGGACAAGCCAGGCTTTATATGGTATGCGGATGTGGGAGGGACTTCACTCATGAGGCTATCCGGCATGGACAAGTATCAGAATGGCAAAGGCCATATGCTTATCAAACTGTATAGTATATGGCCGGTGGTGAATGCCTCCGGTAGTCAGATAGACCAGGGGGTAGCCGTACGATACCTGGCCGAAACAGTATGGTTGCCCCAGGCCGCCCTTAGCCCATATATAAAATGGGAACAAACCGGACCTGCCAGCGCAACCGCCACCCTAAGCTACAAGGAGGTAACGGTAGAGGGTGAATTTACCTTTAACAGCAAAGGCCAGGTTATTCGTTTTGAGGCTATGCGATTCTATGATAAAGCGAAGGCCATGAAGCCCTGGATAATCCACATAGATGAAAACAGCTATAAAACCTTCGGGGGAATTATCATACCATCCAAAGCCAGTGTTACCTGGCAGCTTGACAGCGGTGATTTTACCTGGTATGAAGTCGAAATAAACAGGGCAGCGTATAAATAAAAATCTTCTTCCTCTAACCAGAGTTATACAACTTACCCTACTTCTCCAGCTTGTTTTTAATCACTTTCATAAACAGGCTGTCCGGTAAAATCTTTCTCACTTTAGCAAACAGAGATATATCCTTACCCGCCAGATACCTCAGCTTATTCTTATTGTCGGTAGCGGCCTTATAGATGATCGATGCCACAAACTCCGGGCTCGCACCTGTTTTCTCGTTTAGCTTTTCGATATTAGTCAATACCTTCTGCTGGTACGCCTTATAATCCGGAAACCCGGTGATGTCCGTTACATAAAGCGACTTAAAAAAGTCCGTTTTAATATTTCCCGGCAAGACAATCTTTACTGAGATCCCAAGAGACGAAAGCTCATAATGAAGAGACTCTGAAAAGCCTTCCAATGCAAACTTAGTAGAACCATATAAACTTTGCATAGGCAAAGGCACCTTGCCTACCCCCGAAGAAATGTTGATTATCTTTCCCTTTTTCCTCGACCTGAAATGAGGCAATATCTCCTTTATGGTATTCATTACTCCAAATACATTGGTATCGAATTGCTTCCTGATCAGATCCTCATCTGCCGCCTCAAATGCACCGAACACCCCTATCCCTGCATTATTAACCAGCACATCCACGGTTCCGAACTTTTCTATGGCATACCCTACCACAGCCTTAATCGAATCCCTGTCGGTTACATCCATTTTTTGAATGTCTATGTGCTTTACACCCTCCAGACCATTTTCCCTTTCAGGGGTCCTCATTGTTGCAATGACATTATACCCCCGCTCCCCAAAATACAGAGCAGTCGCTTTGTCGATACCCGATGAGCAACCCGTGATGATTACCGTCTTATTCATTTCGTTTCATTTTTTTACAAACCAGTACCCACAGGCACCAGCTAACTCCCTAATAAATAGATGAAAAGAGTGCTGCAGCCCGCACAGACGCATCGGTTTCACCCCGCTGCCGCAGGGTCATTCAGGCACATCATATTTCTTTTACCCCTAGCCTCTACGATCCCCCCACATGCAGGTTTCGTTTTTTAGTCCTTTCAGTAGCCGTTTTTCACATAATTTACCATATGGTAACCCAGTTTAGAAATTCATTTAAGACCTTTGTAAAATCGTATAGATTCCAACTTATCAACCAGTGTATCTGATGGATGAACTAATCCACTTTTTATTGGAATTTAGTAACCTGAATACCAGGCAGCTTGAGCTGGTAAGGCGTCAGGTTTATACCAAAAAGCTGAGGAAGGATGAATACTTCTCCGAAGCCGGCAAAGTATCAAAAGAAATCGCTTTTGTAAAGCAAGGTATATTACGACTTTGCTACTATAATCGTGAAGGGCAGGAAATAACTAAATATTTTATCGCAGAAAATAAGTTTGCTGTAGACCTTAACAGCTTTCAGACCGGTCTGCCCTCCACAGAATATCTGCAGGCAGTAGAAGATTGCGAACTCCTCATCTTTAGCGACGATTCGATGAAACACCTTTCGGAGACCATTATCGGGTGGGATGAGATGGTTAATAAGATCAGTAGCAAAGCCCTCATAGACAAGATGAACCGCCTGAGTCCCATGCTTTCAGAGGATGCCAAAACACGCTATCTGAATTTTTATGAACGCTTTCCGGATCTCGCCAACCGGGTTCCGCTAAATCACCTCGCATCCTTTATCGGGATCACCAGCCAATCCCTTAGCAGAATCAGAAAAGAACTAAAAGAGGGGGAAAAAGCATGAGAGCCTATCACACCCAAATAGAAATCGATGCCCCTCACTCCGCTGTGTGGAATCGGCTGGTAGACTTTGAGAGCTATTCCGTCTGGAACCCACTCGTATTTAGTCTTTCAGGCGATATTCGCGAAGGCGGGATCATCTCCACAGGTATCACGCCCCTTAATCGCATATACCGCGCCCGCCTTCTCTCATTTAAAAAAAATCAGGAAATCGTATGGCAAGGTCACCGTGTGGCCGGGTTTGTACTTAGTGGCAGGCATTATTATCAGCTACGACGGATAGGGCAGGAGAGGACCCTCCTTACGCATGGCGAGTACTTCTCAGGGCTTTTATCTCCATTTATTCCTAAAGGCCTGCTTATCAAAATGCAAAGCGCCTTTGAACAGCATAATTATAAGCTTAAAGAGATAGTGGAAAGTGAGAAGTAAACGCATTCTTATATACGGAGCCACTGGTTATACCGGTAAGTTATTGGCCAAAGAGCTCATTTGCTCAGGCGTAAGCCCTATCCTGGCAGCACGTAGCAATAAAGTTCATCAGGTGGCAAAATCCCTTGACTGTGAGGCCAGAGTCTTCACTTTGCAGGATGCTGCCTTACGGCTAGATGATGTGGATATTCTTATCAATGTAGCCGGTCCGTTCCGCATAAGCCAGGATCTGCTCATCAGAGCCTGCCTTCAAACCCGTACGCATTACCTCGATATTGCCGGAGAAGCACCCGACATTGAAAATGCAGCCCGATACCATAAAGAGGCTCTTGATGCAGGCATTACTATCCTCCCCGGTGCCGGATTTGGCGTGGTACCTACCGACCTGCTTGCCCTCTGCGCCAGCAGGCTTATACCCAACCCCACCAGATTGCGTCTTGTGTACCAGACTATAGGGGGCGCCTCACGCGGTACGCTCAGAACCGTACTTAGCGATATAGACAAACCCGGTGTAAAAAGAGTACGAGGCAGCTACCAAAAAGCAATGCCTGCTGAAAGTTTTCATGAAGATACCATTGGAAACCAAAGTGTTAAAGCCGCTTATAACCCTTGGAGAGCAGATCTGTATACCGCTTTTGTTTCCACCGGTATAGACAATATTGAGACCTACACTGTATTTCCTGCCCCTGTCGTCAAAATGATGCAGGGCAAACTGGGCTTCTTTCGAAAAATCTTACTTAAGGTACTCCTGCCTCTCCTTCCCGAAGGCCCCGGCACCAGGCAATTGAAGAAGGGTAAGACGCTTGCAAAAGTTACTGTTAATAACGAGTACGGGCAGGAGGCCACGGCTGAAATGCAAGGCCCGGAGGCCTATGTATTTACCGTGCAGTCTATAATAGCCGTGATCCAGGCTATGAGAAGTTCGCCTACAGGATACCTTACTCCTGCACAACTTATTAATGAGTGGCCAAAGGAATGGCCGCCAATAAAAGTTTGGTGTAATCATGGAGAACCTATGCAACCTGCTGTGCATGGTTAACTCCAAAGATAGAATTAATACCAAGTTTAGTATAAAAATTGTGTGTCGGTTTTCTGATCAAGTAACATAATACCTGTCAATTCTATGGTAGTTTGTAAGTGTCTTAATTTTAATGGAAAAAGGTTTAGTTTTTATTGATTTATGCCTTGATAATATAAGATACTACTAAGTTTTTTTACTAAAAAAATAACAGCTATGAAAAAGGTTTACCAGTTTACCGGTATTATACTCCTGATACTGGTTTCCGTTCTCGGGTGGTATAGCATATCCACTCAAAATACGCCCTCAGCTAATGAAAAAATGCCTGATGCGGATCAAAGATTAACTGATAAGGCCGGTACTGCCAGCCAGGAGAGGCTGGGCCAACTTAAAACCACGGGAGCTGTGGAAGCCGCTCACCTCGAATACCTGAAAACGATGGATCCTACCACCGGCCAGGTGCCAGTGTTACGCGGGCTCGAGGCCTTTCGTGCCGCTCGCCGCCAGGCAGCCAATCTCAGGGCCATTCCCGGTGTAGTATGGGATGCTCGAGGCCCGTCTGATGTCGCAGGCCGTGTGAGATCCCTGATGTTCGACCCCAACGACCCTAATAGTACAAAGGTCTGGGCCGCCTCCGAAACCGGTGGTTTGTGGTATAATAACGACATCACCAACCCCTCTTCAAGTTGGTATAATGTAGATGATTTCTGGACCAACCTCAATATTTCTTCCCTCGCCTACGACCCCACCAACCCTACGCATTACTACGCAGCCACAGGGGTGCAGTACGACGGCAGGACCCGGCCGGGAGCCGGTATCTGGAAGTCTACTGACCAGGGGCAGACATGGACCCAGATGGCCAGTACCACAGGCACTAACTTCAGACTGATCAGTGCCATTGCCTTTACCCCCTCCGGTACCCTGCTTGCCACAACTAATGATGGCATTTACCGCTCTGCCGACCAGGGCCTTAACTGGACCAAGGTACAGGGCGGAGACTTTCTATCCGACCTGGAAGTAGATCCTAACGGCATCATCTATGCCGGTGTGCAGCAAAATAATAATGCCGGTATTTATAAATCCACCGATGATGGCCTTAGCTTTACTCAGTTAAGCCTCCCCGCTTCTGCCACCGGTGGACAGCGGGTGGAAATAGCCGTAGCTGACAGCAACCCCTCTGTGGTATATGCTGTAGCAGGCTACACCAATGTCAGCTACTTTATTAAGTCCACAGACGGAGGTCAGACCTGGGCTTCCCTAAGCATACCTAACCTGTTCACCTGCAACGGCGAAGATACCAGCGCGGATTTTACCAGGGGCCAGGCCATACACGACCTTGTACTCGAAATAAATCCTACCGATCAGTTCACTGTATACCTCGGAGGTATCAATCTGCTGCGCTCGGTTAATGGCGGTGCCAGCTTTGCCCAGGTATCTAACTGGTATGGAAGCTGCACCTCGGTTGTGCATGCCGACCAGCTCACCATGGCCTTTCGTCCCGGCAACACCAATGAAGCTGTTTTCGGCAACGATGGAGGAGTATATTATTCACCCGTGGCAGGCGACCGTACATTAGGCAACCACCAGATGTACTTTAACCCCCATAATAAAAACCTTAACATCACCCAGTTTTATAGCGTAGACCAGCGCAATACCGCTGGTGACGATTACATGCTGGCCGGTACCCAGGACAATGGTACCCAGAAATTTACCCTTCCCGGATACGCTAATACGACTATGCCCACCGGAGGGGATGGTGGCTTTGCTCACATAGATCAGGATAACCCTGATCTGCAGGTTACCGCCTATGTCTATAATTACTACTGGCTTTCACAGGATGGAGGCAATACCTTTAAAGTCTTTTCTGACGATGTGGAAACCGGATCTTTCATTAATCCTACCGATTATGACGATGATGCCAATGTGCTCTACACAGTCACCGACGGATCTGCCAACTACATGTATTCCACACCCCTGGACAATCCTACCTTTTCAAACATAACCTTAATCCCAGGATCTACGGCCGTACCCGGATCAATTACCGCTATAAAGGTATCACCCTACACCCCCAATAGGATTTTCATAGCCGTCCAGGGTTTTTTATCGCCGCCTTTTATCTACATGGTGGATAATGCGAATACCCAAAGTCCCACAGTGACTAACCTGAGCCCTAACGGCGGAGGAATGGACATCGGTTCATACTGCTCCAGCTTAGACGTAGGTGCCAGCGACAACCAGATACTCGCCACTTTCTCTAACTACGGCATCAACACATCAGTAGTCGAAACACGCGACGGCGGCGCTACCTGGCTTAACCGCCAGGGTAACCTGCCCGATATGCCCATACGGTGGGGGCTTTACCACCCGAAGAACACCAGTGAAGTTATGCTTGCCACAGAAGTGGGCGTTTGGTCTACCGACAACATAACAGTCAGTAGTCCCGACTGGGGTGTGACGAATGCCAACCTCGCCAATGTGCGTTGCGATATGCTGAAGTACCGTAAGTCCGATGGCTATGTGGCAGTAGCTACCTACGGAAGGGGAGTCTACACCACCAATATCTGGTCTTACATAGACATCAAAAACCACTGGGCAGAAACCGAAATCCGCTACATGCTGGAAAACGATCTGCTGGCCGGGTATAGTGACGGAACCTTCAGGCCCGATAATGAACTTACCAGGGCTGAGTTTGCCACCATGATCGCCAATATCATCGATCCTCCCCTCAGCAGTGATCCTGCAGTCGCCAGTCGTTCATTTACCGACATATCCGGTCATTGGGCCGAGGCTAATATACTGCAGGCTGCCCGCGCAGGCTATCTTGCCGGGTATGGTGACGGGACATTCAGACCCAATGAGAAGATCACCAAACTACAGATCACCGTTAGTATTGCCAATGGCCTGCCCGTGAGCGGAGGGACTATTTCACAGCTAGACATGTTCTTCGACCGCACCAGCATACCCACCTGGGCCGAGCAGCCTATCGCCAATGCCCTGCAGAACAGGCTCATTGCCAATTATCCTAACAAGAACTACTTCACGCCTAATACGAATGCTACCCGTGGCTTGGCTGTAGTGACCCTCTACCAGGCCCTTGCAAACCTCGGCAGAGCCCCCTTTAGTACCAACTTCTATGTGGTGAGCCCCTCAGGCAGCCGGCTTGCTAAAAATATCACCGGTGATGCGGAAGACCTTGCACTCTATCCTAATCCGGCTGATAACTTCCTTAGGCTGGATATACCCGATGCAGGCAACAGCCCTGTGCCATACGCTCTCTATAACCTGCAGGGGGGCCTGATAGCCAATGGAGAGTATACAAAAGGCGCCACACTCGACGTGTCCTATCTATCGCCCGGTCAGTACATAGTCAGGGTATCAGTAGGAGATAGACTTTTCTCTAAAAAATTTGTAAAGAAATAACCATAAGAGCACGCCGCTATAATGAGCGGTGTGCTCTTTTATTTTAATCCTATTAACCAGTTTTATGATGAAAAAGTATACCTATTTATTTACAGCCCTTGCCCTTTTGCTGCTTGCAGCAGGAGGCTACTACCTGTATCCGGATAGCTCCGCAGGGCAGGAAAACACCCTTACCTTTAACGACATGCGGGGCATGACCCCCGAAGAGCGGAGTAAAGCAATAGAGGCCACCGGTGCCACTGAAGCCGCTTATCTCGAATACATCAAAACATTCGACCCTGCTACCGGCGAAGTGCCCACTGCCAAAGGCCTCGAGGCCTTTAAGGCCGCCCGCAAGCAGGCCCGAAACCTGCGCGCCATACCCGGCGTCGAATGGTTCGAAAGAGGCCCTAATAATGTAGCCGGAAGGATACGAGCCATTATGTTTGACCCTAATGACCTTTCTAAGAAAAAAGTTTGGGGTGGTGCTGAGCATGGAGGACTCTGGTATAACAATGACGTGACAGACCCTGCCAGTTCATGGTACAATGTAAACGACTTCTGGGCTAACCTCAGCATAGGTTCCATTGCTTACGATCCTACGAATACACAAGTCTTTTATGTGGGTACGGGCGTGCCTTACGGAGGAAAACAGCCCCGTGGTGCCGGTATATGGAAGACCACTAACGGCGGAGGCTCATGGACCCAGCTTTCGTCTACTGCTAACAATGCTAACTTTTACCATGTCTCTAAAATAGTCGTCACCAGTAGCGGTACCGTATTAGCCAACACCAATGCCGGTATATTCCGCTCCACCGATGCTGGTAATAGCTGGAATAATGTATTGGCGGGCAAATATGCTTCTGATATGGAAATTGCCGCCAATGGCACCATCTATTCAGGAGTAGGGCCTGACTATAACTCCTATGGCTATTCTGAAATATTTCGTTCTACAAACGACGGACAGAGCTGGACAGAACTGACCATGCCGACCGGTTTACTGCATGGCCACCGGATCGAAATTGCCACCGGCGGGTCAGGTACCGTATACGCCGTAAGTTCTGACTACCTGTTTAATTCAGTTCAGTGGCTTATAAAATCTACCGATGGAGGTAATAGCTGGACGGAACTTGCCATACCAAAGTATGAACAAGCCTGTGGCTTCCCTGCAGATGCTGATTTTACCAGGGGAGAGCAGGCTAATCATGACCTTACCATAGAGGTACATCCTACTAATGCTAATCTGGTAATATTAGGCGGTATAGATAATCACCGTTCTACTGATGGAGGGGCCACGTTTGAGCAGATATCTTACTGGACAGGCCTTGCTAGCTGTGCCAGCAATGTACACGCCGATCAGCTTAGCCTGGTCTTCCGCCCCGGTTATCCTAACGAAGTCGTATTCGGTAACGACGGAGGGGTATACTACTCTCCCCACGTCGGTAATGCCAGCGTTGCGAGGGGAAGCCTTAATATCCAGTCTCGTAATAAGAACCTTAATATCACAGAGTTCTACGCAGTAGACCAGCTAAATAGCAGTAGCTCCAATTATATGCTGGCAGGCAGCCAGGATAATGGCACCCAGCAATTCAAAAAGCCTGGCATATCATCTACCAGCGAGGCCAGGGGAGGCGACGGTGGCTTTACCCATATTGATCAGAATAATAGCGACGTCCAGCTTCTTTCATATATAAGAAGTAGCTATTCTCTTTCTACAAACGGAGGCAAATGGTTCAGTATATTTTATAATGATAACAAGGTGGGCCGGTTTATTAACCCGACCGATTATGATGATAATACCAATATCTTTTATGCGGCTGGTAATACAGGTGATTACCTTTACTCCACTGACCTGGAAAATTCCTCCACCAAGACGATGTATACGGTTAATGCAGGTCTTACACACCAGATATCTGCCGTAAAAGTTTCTCCCTATACGGCTAACCGCATCTTCGTCATTACTTCTAATGAGTACGGCGGCCAACCCCATATATACCGTATAGATAATGCCAACTCAAGTACACCTACTGTTACGGATATTAGCGGCAGCCAGCCTTTTGCTAATAATGCTTACGGTACCTGCATACAGGTAGGCGCCAGTGATAACCAGCTTCTCGCTACTTTCTCTAACTACGGCATTGTTTCCGTATACGAATCACGCGACGGCGGCGCCACATGGGTAAACCGTGAAGGTAATCTGCCTGATATGCCCATTCGCTGGGGGCTTTATAACCCCAATAATTATAACGAGGTTATGCTGGCTACCCAGGTAGGCGTATGGTCTACTGATAATATCAATACCAGCAGCCCTGACTGGGGAGTAACCAATGCCAATCTTGCTAATGTGCGTTGCGATATGCTCCAGTACCGCCAGTCTGATGGGTATGTAGCTATCGCTACCTATGGACGTGGCGTATATACCACCAATGTCTGGTCCACCACAAGTGTATCCGATATTGCCGGCCACTGGGCTGAGAACGAGATCACCTATATGCTTAAGCACAACTTCCTGGCAGGATATAGCGATGGTACTTTCCGCCCTGATAATGAGCTTACACGGGCTGAGTTTGCCACCATGATCGCCAATATCATTAATCCGGATATCAGCAGCGATCCTGCCATAGCCGGACGCACGTTTACCGACATCACAGGCCACTGGGCCGAGCAGAATATCCTCCAGGCAGCCAGGTCGGGCTATCTGGCCGGGTACGGCGACGGTACCTTCAGACCTAATGATAAGATCACAAAGCTGCAGATTACGATTTCCATAGCCAATGGCCTGCCCGTAAGCGGCGGCAGCACCTATCTGCTCAGTGATTTTCTTGACCAGACTTCCATCCCCAGTTGGGCGGCGCAGTCGGTATCTAATGCCTATGTGAATAAGCTCATAGCCAATTATCCCAATAGGTCATATTTTACGCCAAACGTAAATGCCACCAGGGCAATGGCTGTGGTTACGCTGTACCAGGCGCTGGCCAATCTCGGGCGGATTAGTTTTGATAACAATTTCTATATCGTTGTCCCTGCAGGGTATCGCCTGGCCAAAGACGAAGCCGCCAGCGAAAGCGAGATAGCCCTTTATCCTAACCCTGCCAGCGATTATGTGCAGATAGAATTGGCTTCCCGGCTTACAGAGAGTGCCACCTACCAGGTATATGACCTGCGTGGACAGCGCATCAAGGAGGGAACCTGGAGCGAAGGTAAAAGGCTGGATATATCATCCCTTGCGCAGGGTCAATACCTTATCCATATCAGTACGCCTGATAATACCTTTACCAAAAAGTTCATTAAAGAGTAACCTTTTGACTTAATTATATATTCTCACAGCCACTCCCTGATACGGAGTGGCTGTTCATGTTTTAAACTACAGCATTACTATAATGAAAAAACTATTTACCCTTTTCACCGGCCTGCTGGTATTGGTGGCAGCGGGTGCATTCTTTGCCTACCTGTGGCAACCTGCGGGTTCGGAAAATAAAATAAGCGCCTTTAATCGTATACGGCAGCTTCCGACCGAACAACAGAACGATGCCCTCAAGGCCACCGGTGCCAGCGAGGCGGCATACCTCGAATACCTTATGACCTTTGATCCTGCCACGGGGGAAATCCCTACCGAGCGGAGTATCGAGGCATTCAGAATGGCCCGCAAGCAGGCAAAAAATCTTAAAGCCATACCCGGTGTGGAGTGGTTTGAGCGCGGACCGAATAATGTAGGTGGCCGTATACGCGCCATCATGTTCGACCCCAACGACCCCTTTTCTAAAAAGGTGTATGCCGGTGCCGAACACGGCGGTTTATGGTATAACAATGACATTACCGACCCCACCTCCTCATGGTACACTATTGGCGATTTCCTTGGTAACCTCAGCATAAGCAGCCTTGCCTATGACCCTACTGACACCCAGGTCATGTATGCCGGCACAGGCGTACAATACAGCACAGCTAACCCTCGTGGAGGAGGTATCTGGATCACAGTAGATGGCGGGCTTAGCTGGTGGCAGCGAAGCGCTACGGCTAATAATCCTGATTTTCATTTTGTCTCAGACCTTATTGTAACCGGGCAGGGAACCCTTATAGCCAATACCTCATCCGGCATCATGCGATCTACCGACAAAGGAATAAGCTGGGTAAAAGAAATAGCCGGACAGTACTCCGCAGACATGGAAATAGGAAGTGACGGAACCATCTATGCCGCCCTGAGTCCCACCACCAATCATATTACCGAAACAGAGATCTATAAATCCACCGATGACGGACAGACCTGGAGCATGCTCACCCTGCCTGCCGGTAACAGTAAAGCCTACCGCATTGAGCTGGCCCTCGCCAGTGACAATACCACTCTGTATGCCCTCGGGTCTACCTTCCTTTTCGGAGGCCAGGTTATGTGGCTCATGAAGTCTGTAAATGGCGGATCCACCTGGACTAACCTAAGCATACCACCACTAAGGGCGTGTAGTATTAATGACCTCGGTACAGATTTTACGAGAAACCAGGCCACTCACAACCTGGTGATCGAAGTGCATCCCACAGATCAGGATATCGTCGTTATAGGAGGAATAAACCTGCAGCGCTCTACGGACGGAGGCCAAACCTTCCAAAAAATATCTGAATGGTCAGAAAGCAATGCCACCTGCGTGCCTTTTGTACATGCAGACCAGCTAAGCATGGCCTTCAGGCCAGGATACCCTAACCACGCTGTATTTGGTAATGACGGAGGAATGTACTACTCAGATCGTGTAGGTGATTCCAATGAAGCCTCAGGCGCTCTCAATATACAGATGCGCAACAAAGACCTGAACGTAACCGAATTCTATGCTGTGGATCAGCAAAACAGTGCCGGATCCAACTACATGCTCGCCGGTGCTCAGGATAATGGCACCCAACAGTTTAATAAACCCGGCATTTCATCCACTACTGAAGCTTTAGGAGGCGATGGCGGCTTTACCCATATCGACCAGGACAATAGTAATATCCAGGTACTATCCTATGTATTCAGTGACTTTTTTGCCTCTCAGGATGGAGGCAAGAATTTTCTGCAAATAAGCGATGACGATAACCGGGGCCGGTTTATTAATCCCACCGACTATGATGATGAAACCAATATACTGTATGCCGGTGGCTTCTCTGGCGAATATCAGTATTCAGACCCCTTGGATCAGCCACTCTACCAGGGACTGAATGTGGTAAGCACATCTATGGAAGGTATGATATCAGCCATAGAAGTGTCCCCTCATACCCCAAACCGTATATTTGCCGTCACATCACGGCATAATTCGGATAAGCCCGTGGTATACCGTATAGATAATGCCAATACCAGCACCCCTACGGTTACCGATATCAGCGGCAATGCACCCTTTGCCTCAATGACCTATGCCAGCAGCCTTTCCGTAGGGGCCAGCGATAACCAATTACTGCTTACCCTGTCTAACTACGGCATTGTTTCCGTATACGAATCGCGCGATGGCGGTGCCACATGGATCAACCGCGAAGGTAACCTGCCCGATATGCCCATACGCTGGGGCATGTACAACCCTAATAACTACAACCAGGTCATGCTTGCCACCCAGGTAGGCGTATGGTCTACCGATAATATCAATACCAGCAGCCCCGACTGGGGAGTAACTAATGCCAACCTCGCGAATGTGCGCTGTAATATGCTACAGTACCGTGAGTCCGACGGCTACGTAGCCGTGGCCACCTACGGCAGAGGTGTGTTTACCTCTAACGTCTGGTCCTTCCAGAATGTAACCGATATTGCCGGGCACTGGGCGGAAAATGAGATCAACTACATGCTAAGGCATAACTTCCTGGCAGGCTATAGTGACGGTACCTTCCGGCCAGATAATGAGCTTACCCGGGCCGAATTTGCCACTATGATCGCCAACATCATTAATCCGGATATCAGCAGCGACCCGGTCATAGCCGGACGCACGTTTACCGACATCACAGGCCACTGGGCTGAGCAAAATATCCTGCAGGCAGCCAGATCGGGCTATCTGGCCGGGTATGGCGACGGTACCTTCAGGCCTAATGATAAGATTACAAAACTGCAGATCACTATAGCCATAGCCAATGGCCTGCCCGTGAGCGGTGGCGGTACCTATCTGCTCAGTGATTTTTATGACGAAACATCTATACCCACATGGGCCCGTCAGTCTGTTTCCAATGCCTATGTAAACAGACTAATCGCCAACTATCCCAATACTTCCTATTTTACCCCTAATACCAATGGCACCCGCGCTATGGCCGTTGTATTGCTATACCAGGCACTGGCTAATCTGGATCGTACAAGTTACAGCACAAACCCCTACATAGTGGTACCTGCCGGATACCGCCTTGCAGAGAATCAGCCTGATGAAAGCAATGAGGTAATGGTGTATCCCAATCCTGCGGAGGAATACATAGAGATTAACGCAAATATAAATAAAGGGAAGCGGATAGCATATGAAATAATCAATACCCAAGGCAAAAGGGTCAGCGCCGGCTACTATACAGAAGGAGGCAGGATTGATCTCTCTACCATGACTTCAGGGCAGTATATAATAATGATACAATCAGATGATAAAGTCTTCTCGAAAAAGCTTATAAAAAAATAAGCTATCATATAACATAAATGTAAAAAAGGGGAGGGTGCCTGAATTGAGGTACTTCCCCTTTATTATATATCAAGCTATCACTCTCTTAACCGGAATGAAGGTTGCCAGTCAGATAAATATGATGTGCAACATTTCACTACATCAGCAGTCCGGCCTGCTTCGTTCGCTAAATTCTGGTATTTAAGTATGCATCCGGCTGGCTGATAATGTAAAAGAAAATCTCACATTATTGACAACAAGCTTTATATTAAGTCCTTAGTTTTTCAAAGGGGTTCACCACATCCAAATCTGGAATAAGGCTAAAATCCTTTGCATTTCTCGTCAGTAGCGGCATATTCATGCCAATGGCCGTAGCAGCAATGATTGCATCGCCTGCAGACATTTTCCTCTTTTGCCGGAGCTTGGTGGCAACAGATAGGATATGGGTATTTATATCGATAATCGTAACAGCCCGGAAGAAACGCTCGAAGTATGCTTCGTCACTTACATCCAGCCTATGATAGCCTAATACCTCCAGGTAGCTGATAGCAGAGACTATCACCGGAGTATTTTTAGCCCGGTTCTTAATAAAGGGATACTCACTTTTCGATGAGTATATAATGATATTACTATCCCAGACCATTAATCCCGGTAAGGTAGTTTGCGGTCTTTACGCTGCTCACGCTGCCAGGCTACAGGATCTTTGATGTTGGTGGTAAGACCACCCTTGCTATGCCATTCATCAAGTATATCAAAGACAGATTCTTTAGAGGATGCATCACTGGTGGATACATAAGCCCCCATGCTTTCGGCAACATGGCGTACCTCTTCCATATCTTCTTCATTATCGAAGTAGAGTGTGAGCTTTTTTTTCTTATCGTTTTTATCTTCTGACATACCTGATATTATGCAATGGCGCACCCCTTATTTCACACAATTTTACTAAAAAAATTAGGTAATCAACAATATTTGCTAAATTTTTCAACCTAAATTAAGCAAATGGCATCAAAATTTCTCCATAAGCTTAGGGAATCGCTCATTAAAGTCATCAGGGCTTATGTAAGTCCCTCTCATTCTATAGGTGCCGAAGTCATAATCCACCTTATGAGACTGGCCGACTCCTCAAAATCCGCCGTTCCCATGGCTTTATAGTAGCGTTCCTGCTCAGCTATGAACCTATAGTCCATATATAAATAACCTCCCGGCAACAAGAGGATAATCACACCAATAATGATAAAGATATACCTCATGTTTAATGTAATATGAGGAGTTGAAAACCAAGTTATATATTGTAGGTTTTTTATCTATGGCTTTGTGATAAACCAGTCAATTCCGTTACAAGCTCTTAGTGCCTCAGGGATAGACGCTACGCGTGTGTTGCTGTCCCTTATCAGATCCGTGACGATGATAGCCGCATGCTCCTGCCCATCCCACTCATATCTGTTTGTAAGTATCAAATTATCCCCCGCCCCTTTCATCCTTAAAAATACAGTTTCTCCCGGATTCTTCATACGAATACAATTCCAGGGCCTTCGTGAGGTAGTCTTTGTAGCCCCATCGGGACGTCCCCCTTGTAGCCCGTAGCCACCCAGCCCCTGCTTCCCGCTGCCTTTATGTACCGAGGCTCCAGCCGAAGATGGTGAGTTCGCTCTACCTTCATCACCCCCAGCCACTAGTTCCTCCTCATATACCGTCACATTTCCTGCTGCATCTGCCGCTTCCACCCGCACCGATACCCCATTCGCCATGTCCATATCGCTTTTCAGGTTATAAGCATACACCCCATTCGCTATCAACTCGTTGCACTCACCACTTTCCAATACAGCACCCCTGCCATCCATCACCGTCACCCGCAAAGAGCAAATACCAAAGTCATCAGACGCATACACCTCCAGCGCTTCACCCGCTTTGCCTGTAAACGCCCCTGCCACCACCTTTTCCACCACCGGCGCATGCATATAGTCCCTCACCGCCAGGTTCTGCCACGAAATAAAGCCCTCCGCTGCCGCCTCATATTTCGCAAAAAGAGCAGCATCCTCCTTCACCCCCTTGCTATACGCCGTTGCCTCCCTGAACCGCCTGTGATGCGCCTTTTGCTTCTCACTCAGAGGCCTCGATGATGTGGCCGGCCGGGCAGACACAATCGTCCGGCCCGCCCGCTGCCGGTACACAATCGCACCCCGCACCATGCCTCGCGCACCCTCTATCCATGGATTATTCTCTATGACAGCCATTATGTTGAAGCGTTAAATTCCCTCTATATGTCTGTCAAAAGTAACCCGCAGTAAGATACCCCCTCATTTCAGGTAAGGTTATCACTATAAATTATGAGTACACAAGAAAGCCTTATCTACCTCAAAGTATAATATAATTTATATCACCACCTTGCTTACCCTGTGCCCATCCTGTGGGTATCCCGTGGGTATCCTATAGGCACATACGCCTAACCTACAGACAGGCGTATGTATAACTATTCCTGGAAACAGGAAACAGGCTACCTCACATTCCATTCAAACCATCCTATATGATCACCTAATGTACTTTCCGTGTTAAAAGAGAAAATACCCATGCCGCCCCCCGTAAAAATTCCTTTCCCCCGCTAAAGTTAAACGAAGCACCCTGCAACGTAGGGAAAGGTGGCCGCGATGGTGCGCACACGTAACCAACGAAAGCCCATTTGAAGAGATCAAGCTACCCTACCTCAAGAGCCATCCCGCGGCCGGAAAGGGCCTCCTACTCTCCGCTTGGCTGTACTTCGCGCACCGTTAATCTCAATAGACCGATAGAGTAGCTATTTGCTTCCCAGCCCTCAAAATTCCTTTCCCCCGCTAAAGTTAAACGAAGCACCCTGCAACGTAGGGAAAGGTGGCCGCGATGGTGCGCATACGTAACCAAAGAAAGCCCTATTTGAAGAGATCAAGTTACCCTACCTCAAGAGCCATCCCGCGGCCGGAAAGGGCCTCCTACTCTCCGCTTGGCTATATTTCGCGCACCGTTAATCTCAATAGACCGATAGAGTAGCTATTTGCACCCCAGCCCTCAAAATTCCTTTCCCCCACTGAAGTTAAACGAAGCATCCTGCTTTGTAGGGAAAGGTGGCCGCGATGGTGCGCATACGTAACCAAAGAAAGCCCATTTGAAGAGATCAAGTTACCCTACCTCAAGAGCCATCCCGCGGCCGGAAAGGGCTTCCTACTCTCCGCTTGGCTATATCCCGCGCACCGTTAACCTTAATAGACCGATAGAGTAGCTATTTGCACCCCAGCCCTCAAAATTCCTTTCCCCCACTGAAGTCAAACAAAGCATCCTGCTTTGTAGGGAAAGGTGGCCGCGATGGTACGCACACGTAACCAACGAAAGCCCTATTTGAAGAGATCAAGTTACCCTACCTCAAGAGCCATCCCGCCGCCGGAAAGGGCTTCCTACCCTCATCATGCCGGCTATACCTCTAAGTCCGGAACAGGCCCGGCTTTCAGGGAGTGACATAGGTTGCACCCACGATGCTAATCACAGTCCTTTCGGAACATCGTCTTTCTGCCCTCATAGGCACTAGCCATATCAGAGTCTTGCAGCCTACATACACTTTGGCCGGGGCATATCTTTTAAAAAATGGTTTTAATATATACGAGGCATAGAATAAACAGCAATCTGACTTATCATTTATTAACAGCTATACTCTTACATGCAAAGGGTCTCAGGGCATTTAGGTAAGTAAAAGTGTAAAATCCTAAATAGATTGAATTCGTGTGCTGATATAGAGCGGGGCAATCGATGGAGGGTAAATAAATACCGGAGACAGGGAAGCTGCTTGGTCAGAATACGCCATTTAACTGTAAGTTATACACTTATTGCCAAGAGATTCATGAGATCTTTTTTGCTGTTTTTAATAATGCTTTCAACAAGCATAGCCTCCTTTGCTCAGACTTCCCTAGCTGAAACCAGAGGGTATTGGGCAGACGGGTCGAGCTGGAATGGTGGTGTCGCGCCCCCCTCAAGTGCAGTAAACCTGCAAAATATTTCGATTGATGGGTATATCATACGTGAGGGCTCCATCAGCAGCACCAGTAACTTCGGTCTCACCGTCAACTCAGGAGATACCCTTGTCATTTCAGGTGACCTCTCTATCCAAAATGGCAACCTCACTGTAAATTCAGGGGGGGTATTGTTACTCTTCGGTAATGCCACCGGTACAGGCAATTTCAATATTAGTCTCAATGGGGGAGACGTAGTACTGGCAGGAGACAATACAGCCATCAATGGTGTTACCACCAACGGGAATGGACATTTGTATGTATTCGACACTACCCCCTCCATCAGCGGGAATATTAATGGGTCTAATGGCCTTGAGGACGAGTCAGACCTGGCAGCTGGTAATCCTGCCTTATATGATTTTGTCACAGGTGGAAAAGCCCTGCCTGTTCAATTCATGTACGTTTCAGTAGTGACTAAAGATAGGACAATAGAGATCAGCTGGGCCACAGCCAGTGAAACAGATAATGCATTTTTTGAAATACAAAAGTCCCGCGACGGAAGCACATTTACCCCAGCAGGAAGAGTGCCTGGAGCCGGTAACAGTGCAGGCATCCAG
>NZ_JBGNFV010000004.1 GCF_041449215.1 Roseivirga sp. BDSF3-8
GGTATAACTTTGTTGATCGTAACCCCACTCGCGGGGCAAGCTACTATCGTATCCGGCAGGTAGATAATGACGGCAAGGAGTCATATAGTAATGTATCGGCAACACTCTACGGACCAGTAAATGGGGAAGTTTCTGTATTCCCTAATCCCTCTGAAGGATCCGCCTACCTGCGACTGGATAGCCGGTTCCTCCATACCGAAACCCGCCTTACCATTACTGATGCCAGTGGCAAGCTTATACGTCAGTGTCATGTTTTTCAGGAAAATGAGCAGCCCTTCAGTCTTGCTAGTAACATGGTATCTGGCGTGTATTATATCACATTATCTAATACGCAATATCATACTATTCAAAAGCTGATAGTGAGGTAAGGTCTATTCCAGGGCCTCCTCATACGCCTCCAGACACTGAGGCTGTGGCGTACCATTTGTATGAATACATTCGCAGTAGGCCATACACGCTTCAGGGCTTTGGTTGTCGGGGCACTCCCGCACGCAGTATTCCATCTTATTGCGAGGCACAATATCATATATATTGAAAAGTAAAGCCCACGTACCTATAATAGCGAGAAACACCCCCGCGAAAAATGCGACAGGAAATTTCTTTCTTAGTTCCTTCCACCCCGGCATGGCCTCGTAAGCAGAGTAAGTAGCATAGGGGAGAATAAATTTAAGCCTGTGATAGTACCAGCAGAACAGATATAGATTGGCCATCACCATCAGGGGCGCTGTTGGCATAGAGCCATCAAACCGGGTGGAGATGGTCAGAAAGAAGATGTTCAATATCACCGGGAAGTAAATCACAGCACCCAGTAGGGCCGTTCGGGGAATCAGGAGTAAAATAGCAGCCACCACCTGCACTATACCGATGAATGTGTAGTAATACCCCGTATCATAAACTGCCTGCAGATAATTACCCATCGGGTGATTCACAGATAAATCTGTAAATCGCTCACCAAAAATTTTCACCAGCCCGGAAGGGATAAACCCCATAGCAATGGTGACACGGCAAAAGATAGCAAAAAGATAGAACCATCGATTGTGGCGGATACGCAAGTGTACGCGGTCAAGGGTAGAGGATATATTCATAGGCTCTCTTTTATACTCTGTTAAAGTACTTTGTAGTTCAAAGTTAATAATCCTTATGAATTAAGCCACTCAAATAGCCCATACTCTGATAAAGAAGGTATAATTAAGTACCAATGGCCCTAGAGTCGGGTAAATGGCTGCACCCGTAGTTTACCTTAGAGACACTCTGCTTGAAATAGAGTCAGTGCCGTTCAATTTCCCGCCTCAAGTATACGCTGTGCCTCCGGTATAAGTAACTCCACCCACTCGCTGTATTGAATGGCCGACGGATGCAGCCCATCGTTTGCTACCAGTTCAGGACGGTCCAGACCATTTCTTGAAATAGGCGTTATATTTACGTACGCCACATTCATCGAATCTGTAATACGCCTGTTAGCCTCATTAAACTGATCCACCCCGCGGCTTATCTGTTCCTGCCGGCCCGCCCCGAAAGGCGTGTAGCCATAGTCCGGGATCGACACCACAATCACCCTGTCTTTATTACCCATTGCGTAACCAATGGCCATATCCAGTAGCTCCCTGAATTCCCGCTCATATTCTTCCAGGCTTCGGCCCTGAAATTGGTTATTCACCCCTATCAGCAACGTCACCAGGTCATAATTACCATTCGGCTGTTCCTGGCCTAAGGCAGTTAGCAGATTACCTGTGGTCCATCCCGTGGTGGCTATCACTCGCGGCGTGGCTATTTCAAACCCTCTTTCCCTCAGGCTATCCGTTAGTTGAATAGGGAAACGCCCTGTCGCTGGCACGCTTTCCCCTATAGTATAGCTGTCCCCGAGAGCCAGGTAACGGTTCAGGTTATCATCAGGAAGGCGTGTGTCTGGTGTAACCTCTTCATCACTACATGATATAATGACAACACACGTCAGGTACATTAAATAGCTTAGTATTTTACGCATAGGTCTCTATGTACGGATTAAACCACCTGCCGGGATTTTTCGGCGATCCTTTACCTAACCCTTGATCCAAAGCCAATTGTTTGTCATTCGTTGCTGAATCGTTGAACTCATCAGCGCATGCACCTTTCCCCTGATAACATACAGAACCATTGCGCGGGTGTCTGAAAGATTTAACATAGGCATAATACCCTTTAATGAAACCTCCCTACTGCCTTTCCGTTAGTAGAACCAGAAACCAATGAGAGAAGCCTCATTGCCGAGTTAAGCGGAACGGGCCAAGTGAAAGCAGCGTTTCGCAGACAGGGATTTTTTCCCGAAGTATCAATCCGGATATAGTCCGGTTTTTTTTTTGCCCCACTTTGTCATCTCTGCTATTCAGGCTGAAATTATTTTGTCCTCACAATGATTCTCTCCCGCAGAATTCCCCTAATTTCAAAAGGATGGCTAAGAAAAACATCCTCCTGCTTATATGCTTTATAGCCTTTATCAGCCTGGGCCTGCCGGATGGCCTGCTGGGAGTTGGCTGGCCATACATGCATCAGCAATTTGACGTAGGGCTGGATTCGCTTGGTCTGCTGCTTATCTGCCTTATGACCGGATACCTCATCTCCAGCTTTAATAGCGGCTGGCTAATGGCTCGCATGTCCGTAGGTGCCTTACTAGCCATCAGCTGCGCCCTTACCGGCATTAGCCTGCTCGGCTTTGCCTACACACCCCACTGGGGCGTCCTACTTATCATGGCTGTGGTGCTAGGTGCTGGTGGTGGCGCTATAGATTCCTCCATCAACACCTTTGCCGCTCATACCTATACTGCCGGCACGGTCAACTGGCTCCATGCCTTCTTTGGCGTAGGTGCCACACTTGGCCCTGCCATCATGACCGCCTACCTCGTACGCGATTATCACTGGTCATCCGGATACCTCACCGTAGGTAGTGCGCAGCTAGGGCTTGCTGCCATTTTTCTGCTCACCCTGGGCTTATGGAAAACAAAAGATGATACAGATGAGCCTGTCATGAGTGCACGGCCTGCACAAACGCTCAGGCTACCCGTAACCTGGATCAGCGTTATCGTCTTTTTTCTATATACCGGCACCGAGGCCAGCGTAGGCCAGTGGCTCTATACCATACTTACAAAGGGTAGGGGAGTAGCCCCTTCAGAAGCCGGCCTGTGGACCAGCATCTACTGGGGAAGCCTCACCGCAGGGCGTATCATATTCGGGATCATCCTAAGGCGGATGTCCGTAGGTAAGATACTCATGGGAGCCTTTGTGGCAGTGGTACTGGCTGCTGTACTTATAGCCATTAATGCCGGGGCGCTTACCACTTCTATCGGTATTATTATAGCGGGGCTCGCCCTTGCCCCCGTATTTCCCAGCATGATCTCCCTTACTCCCTCAAGGGCAGGCAGGCAGCACGCCGCCAACCTGGTAGGCTATCAGGTATCTGCCGCTACCGTTGGCGCTGCCCTTTTGCCCGCTGCAGCAGGCCTTGTAATAGACCGGTTTGGGTTGAATTTTATCCCCGTCGTTCAGACCATACAGGCCGTGCTATTGCTCCTCTTTTATCTCTTGCTCGTGTTCAGGTATCGTCTGGTGAGATAGAAAAGAATTGCGGCCGGCTTACCGGACCTCCGTGGTAAGACTTACTCCATCCTTCTGAGCCGGTCTACATCCTCCCGCGTGTCCACATCTACATGCCCCTCAGGAAATGCTACCCTAACTACCGGGTACCGGCTCATCAGCTGTTTAGCCCCCTGGTCACCGGTTAATCTTTTTAATTCAGGAAAATGCGCCCTGGAAAAGATAGCAGGTACCCCCGTTTTCCCCCTATAACCAGAGGCTGTAATATCCTCATCGTTTGCTGCGTGTTCCTTCAGTAATGATCTCAGCAACTCCACAGACACCTGTGGCTGATCGGATAAGAGGACCAGTAGGTGATGAATAGCCGGCGAGTCACCCATCACCTCCACCCCCCTCCGGAGGCTGCTCCCCATGCCCTCCTGCCAGCGGCTGTTCATTACAACCTCATAGCCATTCATATCCATTGCATGACTGATCTCCCCCGCATGCGCACCCAACACCAGAACCTTTCTGCCGAAATTAATGGAAGAGCCTATATCCAGGGTGTGTTGCAGGAGAGGTTTGCCTTTAAAGGAAACCAGCTGTTTAGGGCTCCCCAGGCGTGTGGATGCCCCAGCCGCTAGAACCACCACTCCCGTCTGTTCCTCAATAGACATCATAAGGGCGTCACCTTAAAATCATTGTACTGTTTAGTATGAATAGGCCCCGTCTGATCCCTTAGAGACCCTCCACTGCTACCCGTTAATACCATCTGTATTTCCGCTATGATCGAAAGGCCAATCTCAGAGGGAGACTCCCCCCCAATGCTCAGCCCCACCGGTGCGAAAATTCGTTTCATCTGCTCATCATCCGGTGCCAGGCCTTCCGCTTCAAGGTCCTGCAGTATACGGTCAAACTTACCTCTGGAACCCAATATGCCTATATATGGTACTTCCCGCCGGTCCAGCAACAGCTTAAGTACCGCCAGGTCATACCCATAATTATGGCTTATGAGCACAAACACCGTCCTCTCATCTACCCGGATATGAGTCAGTACCTCCTCCGGGTGGCTTACCACTACCTGGCACGAACTTGTGAACCGGTCTTCCCTCGCATGCGTTGGTCTCCCATCAGTAACCGTAATCCGCCAGCCCAGTATAGCAGCCAGGCTTGCCAGTTGTTGCGCATCGTTGCCGGCCCCCACCAACACCAACCTGGGCGGCGGGCTGTATAGCTCAATAAACGCATGCCCCTGCTCTTCCCCGCCTTTTTTATACGTAGCGAAGTGCTTGTGACCCGCCACAAAAGCCCTTTCGGCATCAGCATGCAATTGCTCAGCCAGTGCCGGGGACGACACCTTTCCGTTTGCCCGCATGCTTTCATCAAAGACCATCACCGTCCCCCCCTGTGCTTGTGAATGATCCAGGTTAAACAGGGTGATGATCACCATAGGCCTTTCCGAAGCAGCCACACTCTTCAACAGCTCCACAGGATTGTGGGCGTCCCTTGCCGAGACGGGTTCAAACAATACGCGGATCACCCCATTGCAGCCAAGTTGAGCCCCAATCACCGCATCACTTTCATCACTGGTATCATACGTGATCAGTTTATTGCGCCCCTGGTGCAGCGCATGCAGGGCCTTTCTTAGCGCGTCACCCTCCAGGCATCCGCCACTTATGGCTCCCGTCATCCGGCCCTCCTCATCCACCAGCATGCGCGCCCCCGCTTTCCGGTAGGAAGAGCCCTCCACGTGCACCACCGTAGCTAACACGAAGTCCCTGTCAGGGCTTCCTTCATATGTTGAAATAATAGCTTCCAGCTCTCTCATATGGCCGTCAGGGTTAGTTTTTGGATAGATTCTTTAATGTCCGTACAAGCCACCTTTACCTCCTCCTCTGTCGTCTGCCTTCCAAGCCCGATGCGCAGGGACGATAACGCCAGCTCATCCGTATGCCCCATCGCCTTCAGCACATGAGAAGCGTGGATGGTGGCAGACGTGCAGGCAGATCCCTGAGACACCCCCAGTCTCTTCAGTGAGCGGATCAGGCGGCTGCCATCGATGTTCTCAAATGACAGGTTAGTCATGTGAGGCAGACGCCGACAGTCCTGGCCATTGATGCTCACCTTCACGGTCTGGCTCAGTTCATCCTCCAGCAAGTCTACCAGCTTCTTCAACCGCTCACCTTCCCGGGCCATTTCCTCACCGCAAATCTCGCAGGCTTTTCCCAGTCCTACTATACCAGGCACATTCAGCGTACCCGGCCTCAAGCCCTTTTCCTGTCCTCCGCCAAACTGCAGGGGGCGTATTTCCGGGCGAAGTGCCTGAGAGACAAACAGGCCACCCACACCCTTGGGGCCATACAGCTTATGGGCAGAAAAGGCCGCTAAGTCCACCCCCAGGTCTCCCACCTTAAAAGGTATTTTGCCTACACTCTGGGTCGCATCCGTCATCAGTAATATCCCCTTGTTTTTTATAAGATCCGCTACCTCCCTCAGGGGGTGGATCACTCCCGTTTCATTATTCGCATGCATGAGGCACACCATGACCGTTTCCGGTCTTATAGCCTCCCATATCTGCTGCAGGTCTATCCGGCCGGATCTGTCCACATCCAGGTAAGTAACCTTGGCTCCATGTTCTTCCAAAGCTTGGCACGTATCCAGTACCGCCCGGTGTTCCGTACGGCAGGTAATGAGGTGGCTCGGTTTTTTACGCAGGCAGATGCCCTGCAGGGCCAGGTTAATCGATTCCGTAGCCCCCGAAGTAAAGTATACCTCTCCAGGCTTGGCGCCTATGAGGCCTGCCACCTGTTCCCTGGCCATGCTTACTGCCTCTTCAGCATCCCATCCATAGGCATGGCTAATGCTGGATGGGTTTCCATACACTTCGCAGAAATAGGGCAACATAGCCTCCACTACCCGCTGGTCTACCGGTGTGGTAGCATTATGGTCCAGGTATATTTTTCCGGTAAGCGACATATCAATTCTTATTCATTAGCAGTGCGGCCTTTTTACATAGGCATAGACCCTTAAAAAATAGTTAAAACACACCGGGTTCATCTGGACTAAAGGCGGATGAATGCCTGATCAAAAAAAGTGTAGCTGGGATACTATAATAATACGATATATATTTGAATATATAACGGTATCATATCCTTTTCGGATTACCAGATTATGTTCCGCTCTTTAAAATAATTCTAATATTTCTTTGTGTCCGCTGAGGCAGTCTTCCAGCTTTTCCGATAATGTACGATACTGCCTTATCAGCTCCCTTCCCCGCTCTGTCACCGCTGCGCCACCACCCCTTGTGCCCCCTTTTTGAGAAGTAATCACAGGCTCTTCATGGCTCATATTCAGCTTGTTAATTAAGCCCCAAGCCTTTTTATAGGACATATTCATCTCCTTAGCTGCTTTAGAGAGCGAGCCGTTTTTCTCTATGAGTTCAAGCAGCCTGAGCGGCCCGGGCCCAAATATCTTCTCCCCACCTATCTCTATCCAGCACCTATACCTTATTTCTTTCATGGAGTTTCAGATAAAAAATTTTACCTTATTAATATATTTAAAGCTAATGGCGTAGACAGATAGACTATTGCGCGGTATCTTTTCAGGTAAATATTTTTTTTAATAAGCCACGTTAACCCGCATACCTCTCCCGGTTTCCAAGCCGGGCTACTTGCCAAATGCTTTTTCAAAATAAAAAAATATGGATCCACTTCCCTCCTCTAGTAGAAAAGCAGGCCCCTTACAGGTCTTACTTATTCTGTCTGTAGTGGTATTTCTCACTACAGCCATCACCCTAATGACCCATGAGGAAGGAACAGATATTGAAACCTACAGGAAAACGCTGGAAGATAATGACAGGGAGGCATCGGTAGAGGCCTTTGGTAAAGTATACAAGGTATTAATGCATCCGCGCTGTATGAACTGCCACCCGGCCGGAGATGTGCCCCTGCAGGGCAATGACAGCCACCTGCATGCCATGTTACCACAGAGGGGCCCTGACGGCAAAGGCCTGTATGCCATGCAATGCGGAAACTGTCACCACAGCAAGGCCGTCCCCGGAGAGAATACACCCCCCGCCAACCCTGAGTGGCACCTGCCTCCTGCAGATATGAAGATGGTATTTGAGGGCAGGTCCGCCCACGAACTGGCCACACAACTGATAGATCCTGAGCGAAACGGCCATAAGTCCATGGAGGATTTGCTGGAGCATGCAAACGATACGCTTGTAAAAGCAGGCTGGGCTATGGGTGGCGACAGAACGCCCCCGCCAATAAGCTATGAAGAGTTTAAAGAAGTCTGGACCAGGTGGATAGAGACCGGCGCACACGCGCCTGAGCCCCAGTAAGTGACCGATGGATACTGAATTATGAAAAACTGTAATGTAAGGGCATAATGGCAACGTTTAATCTGAAAGTAAATGGGAAGCAACGGCAGGTGGATGTAGACCCCGACACACCTGTCCTGTGGGTGCTTCGGGATCACCTTGATCTGGTGGGCACCAAATATGGCTGCGGGATTGCCGTCTGTGGGGCCTGCACCATTCACGTGAATGGCAATGCCGTAAGGTCCTGTTCCCTGCCTATAGGCGCTGTGGCTGATGATATGGAAATAATCACCATAGAAGGCCTTTCCGAAAATGGTGACCACCCCGTACAGAAAGCCTGGCTGGAACATGATGTGCCCCAGTGTGGCTACTGCCAGGCCGGACAGATTATGAGTGCCGCTTCACTACTGGCTCAGAATGCCAACCCGACCGATGAGGAAATCCGCAAATCTATGAATGGCAACATCTGCCGCTGCGGCACATATGTCCGTATTAACCGAGCCATTCGTTCCGCCTCAAAAGAGATGTAATCATGCCCATTATAAAAACACACTATAACCGAAGGTCCTTCCTCAAAGTATCTGCCGCTGCAGGAGCCGGACTCATGTTGCAGTTCAGTTGGTTTTCACCCCTTGCAAAAACCCTGGCAGGAAAGGAAGTGCCGGACGAGATATTCGACATAAACGGGTACATCCGCATTGCCACCAACGGCATAGTGACCATCTTTTCCCCAAATCCGGAAATCGGCCAGAACGTAAAGACCTCCATGCCCATGCTGGTAGCCGAGGAGCTGGATACAGACTGGAAAAGCGTGACCGTAGAGCAGGCACCTCTGGATACCAGCCTTTACACCCGGCAGATAGCCGGAGGTAGCCGCTCCATTAACCAAAGCTGGGAGAGCCTTCGTATGGCCGGTGCCACTGCCCGCCACATGCTGCGCGAAGCCGCAGCCAAAGCCTGGAGTGTACCTGCCTCCGAGATCACCACCGAAAAGGGAGAATTACATCACAAGAAGTCGGGCAGGAAGGCCAACTACGGCAAAATGGCCTCTGCAGCCTCCAAAATGAAGGTACCCGAAGAGGTGAACCTCAAGGAGGTAAAGGACTTTACCATCATCCGTACCCCGCGTAAGAACGTGGACGGCAAAGAGATCGTAACCGGTAAGCCCCTTTTTGGCCTCGACTACAAGCAACCCGGCATGATGATCGCCATGATTGTACACCCGCCCGCATTTGGCATGACCCTCAAAAGCATGGACAAGCAAAAGGCCTTAGCCATGCCCGGTATTACCGACGTATTTACTATCAATACATACGAAGACAGCTACTCACAGGGGCCTTTCGATATCACCGCCTTTCCTGAGCTTATCGTAGTCGTGGGGGAAACCACCTGGCAGGTTATGAAGGCCAAAAAAGCTATCGAAGCCACGTGGGAGGAGTTCGATACCTATACCCGCACCTACAAGACCTTCAGAGGCGAGAACGAAACCACCACCGTACCCGCCGGGTTAGAAGACTCCCAGGACCATTTCACCCAAATGATGGAAAAAGGGGCTGTTTCTGCCAAAGAAGTGCGGAAAGACGGAAACCCTGAGCAGGCTTTTGAGACAGCAGCCAAGGTAGTGGAGCGCACCTTTACCGCCCCCTTCCTCGCCCATAACACCATGGAGCCTATGAACTTCTTTGCCAACGTTACAGCCGGCAAAGTAGAGTTGGTAGGGCCTATCCAGACCCCCGAGTTTATGGAGAAAACCGTTGCAGAAAGGTTGGGCATGACCCTTGAGCAGGTAGATATCCAGATGACCCGTATGGGCGGAGGCTTTGGCCGCAGGCTATACGGCCACTTCCTCGTAGAAGCTGCCGTCATCTCCCAAAAGCTCGGTAAACCTGTTAAACTGGTCTATACCCGCGAAGACGACATGACCTTTGGCACCTACCGGCCGGCCTATCATGCGTATTACCGGGCTGCACTGGATGAAAATAACAACCTGATCGGCTTTCATGTGCGCACCGGCGGCATACCCGAGAGTCCCCTCTTCGCGAATCGTTTCCCGGCCGGTTCTGTGGACAACTACCTCGCAGAAGAGTGGCAAATTAGCTCCAACATCACCACAGGAGCTTTCCGGGCACCCCGGTCTAACTTTATGGCTGGCGTGGAACAGGCTTTTCTGGATGAAGTAGCCGAAGCGGCCGGTAAAGACCCTATCGCTTTCAGACTGGAACTGCTGGAACGTGCTCAAAATAACCCTGTAGGAAAAAATAATGACTACGATGCCGAACGCTACGCCGGGGTGTTGAAACTAGTAAGGGATAAGGCCGCCTGGGGCCAGCCCAAACCAGACGTACACCGCGGGGCCGCTGCTTACTTCTGTCACATGAGCTATGTGGCTAATGTGGTAGATGTGAAAATGGAAGGAGATAAGCCCGTGGTAGATAAGGTCTATTGCGCAGTAGACTGCGGTATAGTCGTCAATCCACTGGCTGCCACCAATCTGGTGGAGGGGGGTACGGTAGATGGGATGGGGCACGCTATGTTCAGCGCACTGACCTTGAAAAACGGTCGTCCGGAACAGAAAAACTTCAACACCTACCAGCTCATCAGAAATATTGATGCCCCAAATGAAATCGAAGTCCATTTTGTGGAAAATGATATACATCCCACCGGGCTTGGTGAGCCTCCCTTTCCGCCGGTGGTAGGAGCTATCGCCAATGCCCTCTATAAAGCCACCGGCAAACGGTATTACAACCAGCCCTATATGAATGAAGCCCTACCGGTTTCTTAAAGCAAAGAAATACTGGCAACTGAACACAATCGAACAGCATCCGCATGGGTGCTGTTTTTTTTGTAGATACGCCCTGTTAAGTGATGTCCCTGAGCCGTCCCGCGACTCTAATAACTACCGCGAAGTTTCACTTCGTGGGGGCAATAATGCGAGGTTGGACCTCGCAGGTATCACCTAAAAGAATAATAGCTGGTTTATCCGGCAAATTCAGTAGTCTATCCCAGCAGGGCCAAAATACCACCCGCCAGCAACATCAGGTTCGCTACCAGTAGCACATACAAAGTCTTCATTTTGCCTCTTCTTTTTAATAGTATTCCAAGCATGATATGTATAGTTTGATTACTATAATATACGTGTCTTTTGGTTGTTACGTAATTAATTATTGACCGACCACAGTCAGTCCCATGCCAACGGCAAAGAGAGAATATTAATGGTAGGGGAGTGGATATCCCCCGAATTTCATAGATTGAGTAGCAGAACCACTACCTATGACTCCAAAAGATATCGCCAATAATTTTTATACCGCCTTTTCGCAGGGAGACGCCGGCCAAATGGTCAATTGCTACCACGAAGATGTCGTGTTTTCAGACCCTGCATTCGGTACCCTGCATGGCCACCGGGCGCAGGCCATGTGGCAAATGCTACTGAGTAATAAAGCGTCTGCCCTGACAGTGACGTATAATCTAAGCGAGCATACAGATCATACCGCACAGGTACACTGGCAGGCAAACTACCTCTTCGGGCCCTCCAAAAGAAAGGTCGTAAACCATGTGCAGGCCAGTCTGGTCATGAAGGATGGTAAGATTATAAGGCACGCCGATACCTTTGACTTCTGGAAGTGGAGCCGCCAGGCCCTGGGTATGCCCGGCTTGCTGCTGGGCTGGTCGCCGGTTATTAAGAGTAGCGTGAGGAAAAGGACCAATGCCCTGCTGGACCGTTACATGGCGAGTAACCCCTAATACCCCTCCGTCAGGCTTTTCTTACAAACTCTGATTTGAGGCCCATAGCCCCAAAACCGTCTATTTTACAATCTATATTGTGGTCACCATCCGTCAGCCGGATCTTTTTTACCTTAGTGCCCGCTTTCACAGGGCCTGAGGCACCCTTCACCGGCAGGTCCTTGATCACGATCACCGAGTCGCCATCTTCCAGTACATTGCCGTTGGCATCTTTCACTACCAGTGACTCTTCCTGTTCCTCTTCCGCTTGCTGCTCCGCAGGGTTCCATTCATGGCCACATTCCGGGCACCCATATAGTTCATTTCCCATAGCATAACCATAGGGCGACTTACATAGCGGGCAGGGCTTCATTTCTTCAGACATGGGGCAACAAGTTTTCGAGTGGCAATCTAGGGTTAAATTTTCAAAACTGGAGCCCTTTTTAATATCTCTCATTATAGAAACGGTGCTTCTGCGGTAAAAGCCTAAGCAGTAAAGCAAGGGTAAAGTGAACTGCCTGAAAATGCCGCAGAAACATTTTTAGGATAGAATAAGGAATGTTGCTGAGTAGAGAGAGAAGAATCAGATTCTTCTATGTAAGATGTTTACTGTGAAACCTTATTTTATCATGAAGGGCCTATGTGGCCTTATTTTGAATAAAAGTGCAAAATCACGATTTTAGAGTGTAATGCGATTAAACTGGTGGTAGGGCTGAATAAGTTATAGTTTAGTTCTATAAGATCATAGAAATAATCGATTTGAATAATGTGATGAATTTGCCCAACTTATACCTCAATTCGATCACTTTTTATAAAAACGTAAACCAATATGGGGGAAAATAGTAACGGAACTCACCGGCCTGATCATAAAGTTTGGGAAGTAAATGAATCCAGCAGATGCCCGTTCATGGGCGGAGTGGTAAAACATACTGCAGGGGCAGGAACGTCAAACCGTGACTGGTGGCCGCAGAAACTTAATCTCGAAATACTTAGACAAAATTCTGCTCTCACAGACCCTATGGATGAAGGGTTTAACTATGCAGAAGAGTTTAAAAAGCTTGACCTTAACGCCGTAAAGCAGGATCTGTATGATCTGATGACCGACTCCCAGGACTGGTGGCCCGCAGACTATGGCCATTATGGTCCTTTCTTTATTCGTATGGCATGGCATAGCGCCGGTACATACCGTATTGGTGACGGACGTGGTGGAGCCGGGTCTGGCGCGCAGCGTTTTGCTCCCCTTAATAGCTGGCCGGATAATGCCAACCTTGATAAAGCACGCCTGCTTCTCTGGCCATTAAAGAAAAAGTATGGCAATAAAATATCCTGGGCAGACCTGATGATACTGGCGGGCAACTGTGCGCTAGAGTCCATGGGGCTTCAGACCTTTGGTTTCGCAGGTGGCCGCGAGGACGTATGGGAACCTGAAAATGATATCTACTGGGGGTCTGAAAGCGTATGGCTCGGAGATGAGCGCTACACTGGCGATCGTGAGCTGGAAAACCCCCTGGCGGCTGTGCAGATGGGCCTTATCTACGTAAACCCCGAAGGCCCCAATGGAAACCCTGATCCTGCAGCCGCAGCCCGCGATATCCGGGAGACCTTTGGCCGTATGGCCATGAATGATTACGAAACTGTCGCCCTGATTGCAGGCGGACACACCTTCGGTAAAACTCACGGTGCCGCCGACCCTGTGGAGTACGTGGATGCAGAGCCTGCCGGGGCTGGCATCGAATTGCAGAGCATGGGCTGGAAAAACTCCTACAACAGCGGTTTTGGGGCGGATACCATTACCAGCGGACTGGAAGGTGCCTGGACCCAAACCCCGACCAAATGGAGCAACAGCTTCTTTGAAAACCTCTTCGGGTATGAGTGGGAGCTTACCAAGAGCCCTGCCGGTGCCAACCAGTGGAGACCAAAAGATGGTGGTGGAGCCGGTTCTGTGCCCGATGCACACGACCCGAATAAGACCCACGCTCCGTTTATGCTCACTACAGATCTTGCCCTTCGCGTAGATCCTGAGTATGAAAAGATCTCGCGTCACTTTTACGAAAATCCCGATGAGTTTGCCGACGCCTTTGCCCGCGCCTGGTTTAAGCTCACCCACCGTGACATGGGACCCATCGAGCGGTACCTTGGTCCTGAGGTTCCTTCAGAAGAACTAATCTGGCAGGATCCATTGCCTAAGGTAGATCATGAGCTGATAGATGATAACGATATTGCTCACCTGAAATCCGTGATACTCGACTCAGGACTTTCCGTATCTGAGCTTGTTTCCACAGCCTGGGCTTCCGCCTCTACCTTCCGCGGTTCCGATAAGCGTGGCGGTGCCAATGGTGCCCGTGTACGTCTGGCACCTCAAAAAGACTGGGAAGTAAACCAGCCCGACCAATTGGCCAGGGTACTTGATAAGCTGGAAGGTATCCAAAACGATTTTAATAGCTCCCAGTCCGGTAATAAGAAAGTTTCGCTTGCTGATCTGATCGTGCTTGGCGGCTGTGCAGCCATAGAAAAGGCGGCCAAAGCTGGCGGCCATGAAGTAACCGTACCTTTCCGCCCCGGTCGGACCGACGCCACAGCCGAGCAGACCGATGTGCAGGCCTTTGATCCTCTGGAGCCTCAAGCCGATGCCTGGAGGAATTACCGCAAGGGTGATTTTGACGTTTCTCCGGAAGCGATGATGGTAGACCGGGCCCAACTGCTTACCCTTACAGCGCCGGAAATGACCGTACTTCTCGGAGGTATGCGCGTGCTGGGTACCAACTATGATGGTGCTAAGCACGGCCTATTCACCGATAATCCGGGAGCCCTTACAAACGACTTCTTCGTGAATCTGCTTGACTTCGGCACCACCTGGTCAGCTACATCCGATGCCCAGGACGTATTCGAAGGCCGTGACCGTAAGACAGGAAATGTCAAGTACACCGCTACCCGTGCTGACCTTATCTTTGGTTCCAATTCTGAACTCAGAGCCATTGCCGAAGTGTATGCCCAGACTGACTCAAAAGAGAAGTTTGTGCGTGACTTTGTCAAAACCTGGGATAAGGTAATGAACCTGGACCGTTTTGATCAGAATTAAATATGAATCATTTGTCCTGAATAGAGGGATCGTATAAATATTTAACTAAAAGAGCTTCATATGGAGCTCTTTTTTTATTATATTATCCTTAAGCCCAAAAGTTTAGAATGATTCATTTGATTACGGTTAGCGGTAAAAGTGCCAGGCATTTTTATCTCCGGCCTGAGTGTGTTTCGGATTTTAAGTCCCTCGTGAGAACTATTACGTCCGAAAATCCCATGGTAATCTCCACCAGGTTCAGGTCAGATGTGTTTTACAAAGGAGATAGCTCATGCAGTGAAGCTATATTGAAAATGTGGACACTGTATGGCGGAATGTATAATATTAAAACAGATCCGTCTGATGTGTTTTCTTCCGATGGAGACCAGGAAGCTCTTGAACGCTACTTTCATTCGATCAATGCCCTTTCCCTTAATTGGTATTATTATAATCAATACCGTAAGGCTTTTTCCAGTGCCTATTCCGAAGACCGGCAAAACACCCTTGCTGCGACCATACTGCAGTGCGATGAGCACCTGACCCGGTTGCCCTGTACCAGAAGAGCCTCTCTCAGGTGCGATATGGAAACAACAGCCCCCGGCCCTGCCTCCAAAGATCATTTTGCACTGGCCATGCGGTTGCTAAATAATCAAAGCCATATAAACTGACTTTTTCTGCTGATGCCACTTGTCAACGCGACTCAGCCTATCAAAAAAATGGTGACAGCACATCTTTGTTCTTTATAATTTGTGAATCGGTAAATTAAGTGGCAATTTTGTGTGTCGAATAGTTCTCGTCCCGAAATAAGCCGGTTGAAGTACATCGCCCTCATATTATCATTATATTTTCTGGCTCTCGCCGTTGTGCCCTGCGCAGACGGGGAAGAGACCCAGCAGGTCCTCGTGAGTGGTGAAGCCATGTTAGATGCAAGTGATCATGAGGGGCATGACCACTCCCACGCAGAAGATTTCTGTACACCAATGTGCGGATGCCAGTGCTGTCATACCAATGTAACCCTAAGCTTCTTTTTCTTCACTGAAGAAGCCACCCCCCGGTCCGGCAAAAAAGCCTCTTTTTATATTGAGAAAAGAACAAGCCAACACCAAACGCCCCTTCTGAACCCTCCCCAGGCCTGATCTGACCTCCTCCCCGGGCATCGTTGCCCGGCATTAATTCCTGTTAGATCAAATAAGATTTTATGATAGATAAGATCATAGCTTTTTCTGTAAAGAATAAGCTCATTATCGGTCTGCTCACCCTTGCCCTTATTGGGGCGGGTATCTGGAGCATGACCCGCGTACCTATTGATGCTGTACCGGACATTACCAACAACCAGGTGCAGATCATAACGCAGGCACCCAACCTGGGTACGGAAGATATAGAACAGTTTGTCACCTACCCCATAGAGCTGGCGATGGCTAACCTGCCGGGCGTGGTGGAAATACGCTCTGTATCCAGGTTTGGATTGTCCCTCGTCACCATTGTTTTTGAGGATGACATGGGAACCTACCTGCCCAGGCAACTGGTGAATGAAAAGCTGGCGGTGGTGAGAGCAGAAATACCCGAGGGCTTCGGTAAGTCATTTACTGGCCCCATATCCACCGGCCTGAGTGAAATATACCAGTATACCCTGGAGGTGGACCCTGCCTACCAGGACAGGTATACCTCCACCGACCTTCGCACCTTTCAGGACTGGATTGTGCGACGTCAGATGGCAATGGTACCCGGCGTGGTAGAGGTCAATGCTTTTGGTGGGAAGATCAAGCAATACGAAGTGGCCGTGAACCCGGATGAGTTGAGGGCCATAGACCTTACCATCACCGACGTATTTCAGGCACTTCAGCGTAACAACCAAAATACAGGAGGAGCCTATATTGAAAAAGACCACCAGGCCAACTTTATCAGGGGAGAAGGGCTGGCCCGAAGCCTGGACGACCTTCGTAATGTAGTAGTAAAGACAGTAGACGGCATTCCCATTCGTATCAAGGACGTGGCTACCGTGCAATACGGCAATGCCGTGCGCTATGGCGCTTTCACTAAAAACGGACAGGGGGAGGCCGTCGGAGGTATGATCCTGATGCTCAAAGGCGCCAACTCCAATGAAGTGATTGAGGCGGTAAAAGAACGAATGGAGCAAATACAGGCTTCTTTGCCCGACGGTGTTTCTGTGGCGCCCTTCCTGGACCGGAGCCAGCTCATTGCCAAGACCACAGGTACCATTACCACCAACCTGGTTGAGGGCGCCCTGATCGTCATATTTGTGCTGGTCTTTCTTCTGGGAAACTGGCGTGGAGGGCTTATTGTCGCTTCCACCATCCCCTTGTCCCTGCTGTTCGCCTTCATCCTTATGCACCTCTTTGATGTATGGGCCAACCTCATGAGCCTTGGCGCTATCGACTTTGGGATTATAGTAGATGGGGCCGTCATTATAGTCGAGGGCACCGTATTCTTTCTTGCCCGCCGTGTGGAAGCAAGCGGTAAATCTATCGATAAGAAAGACCGGGACCAGGTGACCATCAAGGCCAGTTCAAAAATGATGAACGCAGCCTTCTTCGGGCAGCTCATCATTCTCATCGTATTTCTACCCATACTATTTCTGGAAGGAGTGGAGGGTAAAATGTTCCAGCCTATGGCCCTTACCTTCATGTTCGCCATGCTAGGCGCCATGGTACTCTGTCTTACCTATGTACCCATGGTCTCATCCCTTTTTCTACGGGTCAGACCAGGTCGTAAAAGGTCCTGGGGCGACAAAGTCGTCACCTGGCTGGAGAAACGGTATGAACGTGCACTAAAGGCTACGTTGCGAAAAGCGGCCTGGGTTATAGGCGTGGCAGCCGCATTACTCCTCTGTGCCGTGTTTATTTTCAGCCGGATGGGAGGTGAGTTTATCCCCCAGCTCGATGAAGGGGACATTGCCTTCCATATCATCCTTAAGCCCGGCAGTTCCCTCTCCGAAGGGATAGAAACCTCTACCAGGATAGAGAACATCATCCTGGAGCAGTTCCCCGAAGTGGAACAAGCCATGTCTCGCTTCGGAGTGGCCGAGGTACCTACAGACCCCATGCCCATGGACATTGCCGATTGCTTCCTCATTCTTAAACCTAAAAGCGAGTGGACTTCTGCTCAAACCAAGGAAGGCCTGATAGAAGAGATAAAAGAGGCCATTAGCGTAGTGCCAGGTGTGAATTACGAATTCACCCAGCCTATAGAGATGCGCTTTAACGAACTGCTCACCGGCGTACGGGAAGATATAGCCGTAAAGCTCTATGGCGAAGACCTGCAGGTATTAGCCGATAAAGCGCAGGAAATGGGACGCATTATCTCCACTGTGGAAGGGGTAGGAGATATGCGGGTGGAAGCCACTGGCGGACTGCCACAGATGACAGTGACTTATGACCGGGCCGACCTCGCCCAGTACGGTCTTGATATAGCCCATGTGAATCAGGCCATTCAGACATCCTTTGCCGGCGGCAGGGCCGGTGTCATCTTCGAAGGCGAGAAGCGCTTTGACCTCGCAGTAAGACTGGACTCTGCCTACCGGAGTAATATCAATGACCTGCAAAGTCTGTATATTAATACCCCCACAGGTGCACAGATACCTCTTACCGAGGTAGCCTCTATTAATTATGAACCAGGCCCTATGCAGATCAGCCGGGACAATACCAACCGCCGTACCTATGTTGGGGTAAATGTGCGTGGCCGCGATGTGAAGACCCTGGTTGAAGAGATACAGGATAAGCTGGAGGCTGAGCTCGAGCTGCCCGCCGGTTATTACATCCGCTATGGCGGAGCTTTCGAAAATCTGGAGCGCGCCACCAGCCGGTTGCAGGTAGTGGTGCCCATAGCGCTGGCACTCATTTTTATCCTCATCTTCTTTGCCCTGGGTAATGTTAAGCAGAGCCTCATGATCTACATGGCCATACCCCTTGCAGCTATTGGAGGCATTATCTCACTCTGGTTGCGGGATATGCCTTTCAGTATCTCGGCCGGTGTAGGCTTCATTGTTCTATTCGGAGTCGCCGTGCTTAATGGCCTCGTGCTCATCAGTAGCTGGAATGAGCTCAAGGAAGAAGGCATGACAGACCTGGATAGCCGCATTAAGAAAGGAGCCCTGCGCCGGGTTAGGCCCATACTCCTGACAGCCCTCACCGATATACTAGGCTTCTTGCCTATGGCCCTGTCTTCTTCTGCCGGAGCCGAGGTGCAGCAGCCACTCGCCACGGTAGTTATTGGGGGGCTCATTACATCCACACTCCTTACCCTGTTTGTATTGCCAGTCTTATACCGCTGGACGGAAAAGCGATCCTTTTCCTTAGGCAGGCAGGGAGCAGCAGTCTCCATTCTTTTGTTCGCCATACTTATTCTATCCCCGCTATCCCCCGCTAATGCTCAGCAGGCAGAACCGCTTCCGGAGCTCACTATTGAAGAAGCACTGGACAGGGCCCTTACGTCCTACCCCAGACTGCAGGCCTCTGGCAAGGAAATAGAAAAACAGGAGGCCCTGACAAAAACGGCCATTGACCTGGGACGCACCCAAATCTTCACCGCCGGGGAGGAAATTGGCGATAATGGAAACGGCGTGTACACCATCATTGGTATACAGCAACAGCAAATTGATCTGTTCGGTATAGGGCCGGCGCGAAAGGTCAGCAAGGAACGTGTGGCGCTGGCCGAAAAGGCCTATGCGCTCGACCGGCTGCAACTGGAGCAGGAAGTAAGAGAGGCCTTTGCCAATACCCTCGTAGCCAGGCGTACATTTGAGCTGTACGAAGCGCTCGATTCCCTCTATCGCAATTTTGAAAAGAGCGCCAGGCTACGGTACGAGGTAGAAGAGACCTCAAAACTAGCCTACCTGGCAGCCGCCAACCAGGTGAAGCAGGTAGATTTAAGACGGACACAGGCAACCTATGATTATGAATCAGCCATATACAAGCTCAACCTTTGGCTGGTGAGCGACACCTTGTATACCGTCCATCCTGAGCTGCCCCCTGACTGGGATAGTCCCCTGCAACTACCCGACAGCCTTTCCGGTCACCCCGGGCTGCGAGTCGCTGAGCAACAAATGAAGCTTAGCGAAGCAAAGATCAAAGAGGCCAATGCCGCCTTTCTGCCCAAACTCAATGCCCAGTATGGCCTGCAGGAAGTAGGAGGGGAGAGCGGCTACTACCAGTATCAGTTTGGCCTCACCATCCCTCTCATCTTTAACCGGGAGCAGGGTAATGCACGCGCCGCACGGGTAGAGCAGGAAATTGCCGCCCAGAATTATCTGCAGAAACGCTACCAATTGCGCGCCGGGTATCTGTCAGTACTGAAAGAGTATCAAAAATGGGAAGCCTCCTGGCAGTTTTATGAGCAAGAGGCACTGCCCCTGGCCCGTGAACAGCGCAAAGGAGCTTTACTCGCCTACCGTGAAGGGGCCATTGATTACATTGGCCTTATCCAGAACCTAAAGGAGACTCTGCAGGTAGAGATCAGCGCCCAGGAAGCCCTTATGCAATACCTGCAGGCAAGGTTTCGCCTCGCCTATTACATCACCCCCTCTAATCCATAAAACAGAGAATTAATGAAGCTGAAAATATATTACACCATCCTGTCTTTGATTATGTTAATGCTAACTGCCTGCGGTGAGGAGCATAAAACTGAGGAAGGACATACCCACGAAGGAGAAGCCCATTCATCGGAAGAAAGTGAGGGACATTCAGATCATGAAGAAGGCGAAAGCGTTCACCTTACTGCCAGTCAGTTTCAGGCACTAGATATGAAAGTAGGGCCTCTGGAACAGAGAAATATCAACAGTACCGTGCAGGCAAACGGTACCTTGGAAGTACCCCCTAAGAATGAGGCGCTGGTCACTGCCATCATGGGAGCTAATATCGCTTCTATAGAAATTATAGAGGGAGACGACGTACGGCAGGGGCAGGTACTGGCCTACCTCAGGCACCCCGATATCACCCGTATGCAAAGCGATTACATGGAAATATATAACCGGCACCAGTACCTGGAGCAGGAATATGAGAGGCAGAAGAAACTGTATGAAGCAGAAGTTGGCTCAGGCAAGAACTTCCAGCAGGCTACCGCTGAGTATAAAAGTGCACAGGCTGCCATCAACAGCCAGCAGGCACAGTTGCGGCAGCTCGGCATAAATCCTGCCCGGATTCGTCAGGGTAATTTTTATACCCGGATACCCGTAGTTAGCCCCATTGATGGGGCTATCACAAAAGTAGAAGTGAAAACCGGTCAGTACGTACAGCCGCAAATGGAAATGTTCGAGATAGTAAATACAGAGCATATACATGCTGATCTTATGGTCTTCGAAAAAGATGTGCATAAGGTCAGCGAGGGGCAGACTGTACGCTTTACAGTAGAGAATCTGCCAGGCAGAGAACTAATGGCCGAGATATATTCCGTTGGTAAAAAGTTCGAGCAGGACCCGAAAGCATTGCATGTCCATGCGGAGATCAAAAATGAATCCCGCAGGCTTATACCAGGCATGTATGTGCGTGGGGAGATACTTACAGACAGTGTAACCACTACTGCTTTGCCAAAAGAGGCCATCACCCGTGAGGGAGATGACTACCTTGCCTTCATGGCACAGCAGGAAGGAGAAGAATGGATGTTTACCCCCGTAAGGGTTAAGCCTGGCGCTACAAGTAGAGATTGGACAGCCGTCAGTTTCCTGGACGAAGTACCCAACGAGGCCAATTTTGCTATGGACAACGCTTACTACCTCCTCGCTGAAATGAAGAAAGGCGAGGGCGGTCATCATCACTAATGAGATTCACGGCAAAGTACAAAATAGAGGCCTAAAAGTTACCCACAGCCTGATTATACCATGACTATAGGATCACTATAGAGTGGATAATGAGAATAATACAAATAGCAGTCTGAAATAGAGGGGTGAATACGGCTATTGTAAGCAGGTTGCCTCAGGTAGGAAGGAAAACACCATGCCCCTCAGAATCCTGGCGGGCATGATGCGCTGTCAGATTAGCTTCAGTCCTGGCTTCTTACCTTCAGCTCATCGCCGGCAATCACCTCCCAGGGGTAAAGCTGAAAGGTTTTGCCTTCGGACATGGCGACAAACAGGCCGTGCGGATAGGCGGGACCGAGATTAACTGATACGGTTTCTGAGCCGTCACTTTCGAGCGTTTCGGTCTCAATGATCTTCACCAGGCGATGGTCGTGCGGATTGCCTTTGTATCCTTCGCGGGTAAAGATATGGAAGCGGTTAGCCTGCTGGTCTGACACAAGGATATAACCGGTACCGTCGGGCATGGTGTACAGGCTTATCCCTTCGTGGTCTTCCGCAAAGCCTTCGGTGGCAAACATGGCCAGCTCTTCATTTCCCTGCTCCGGATCGGCGTAGTACTTGCGTACGCCCACTGTCTCATCAGAGTAGTACACATAGCCCAGCTCGTCGTCAACAGCGATAGCTTCTATCTCATGGCGGCCGCTGAAGTTGCCGAATTTACGCACAAGGGTGGCGCTAACCTGGCCGCTGCCATTATCTTCCAGGCGGTACTGCCACAGATATGTGCCATCAGTAGGGCCGGTCTTCCTGCCGACTATGGCAAAGATAGTCCCGTCAGAGGGACGTTTATACAGTCCGATCCCCATCAGGTCGCGATACTCAGCCCCTGTTTCACCTTCGAATACGGGTAGGCCACCACCGTCAACCGGCTGCATGTCTGGCAGGCTGTAAATACGTAGTTTGTGAGTGTACCGCTCGGTTGTAACAGCAATATCTGTAGGCTGGCCATTTAGCATGAGGCCATACTCCACATCCACATTATTAGGCCGTTCCAGACCCAGCACGCTCCTGCCAGGAACTATTTTGCCATCCAGGTCAAAAACATAGAGTCCGCCACCGGCTTCTTTGTCCGTACCTATAATAAGGCTCCTGGCAGGATCCTCGGGATTTACCCATATGGCAGGGTCGTCTGTATCATGAGCCGTCGTGTCGGTGTAAGCACTCGGTGTCACGCTTACTACGGGCACATCGGGTGTAGTCAGAGCAGTCGGGGTAGCAGTGTCGGGGCTTTCGCTGTCGTTTTTATCCTGACGCTGCTCCGAACCGGAAGGGGTACAGGCAGCCAGGGCAGCAAGTAGCAGTAAGGAATATTTTAACATAAATAAAGGTATTCTGAATAAGCGTTTAGCGGGTAAGGGTTAAAGTGGTTTCACTGGTTTCTTCATCGTCGAACTCGCCGGTCAGGGTTAGGGTAAGCACACCGTTCTGAATTTGGAAGCTGCCCTCATAGACAAATTCTTCCTCGGCTCCGTTTTCCAGTTCCACATCATCTTCCAGAACAATGTCGCCCTCCCGGGCATCTCGTGTGATATCGTCGTATCCGGCTTCTATCTCTATCTCCAGATTTTCGCTCTCTGTTTCGCCGCATTCTGTTACTTCTTCGGTTTCTGTCAGTTCTACCACTACGGCCATCTCATCATAGGCAAATTCTATGGTAATACCTTCGACATCAGCGGACTGCAAACCGGCTACATCCTCATTTATCAAACCGAAAAGCTCTTTGAAACGATCGAACTGCTCAGTGTTCGTCGCATCCAGTTCCCACTCACCAAAAATCACCTCGTCATCCAGTACCTCGTATTCAAAAGGCATGCTAAATACAGTGGCTTCCTGTCCGGAACCTGTGATTCTGACATTAAACCCACGAAAATCATTGACATCGCCGTCATCGAAATAGGTTTCATCCAGGATAAAAACGAGTTCTATTTCTTCTACTCCTGCCGGAAAAAGCAGGGTACCTGCGCCTGTAGCCGGGTCAAATGATTGCACAAGGTCTTCGCCATTGTCCAGTGAGGTAGTGCAGTCGTCTATTTCATAATAAGCTTCAGCTCCGGTGATGTAGTCTGCCAGGTTGGTTATGCCTTCCGTATCCACTATACTGAAGTCGAGCATGTAATCTTGGCTCAGGGGGAATATACGTCCGCCGAGTTCTTCGGCACTTTCATCATACCGGTCGGCAAGCGTAATGACCAGGCTGGCCTCGTCACTGTCTTCCAGTTCGCCACCGCCTTCATCATCAAAAAGGATTAGCTGAGGGTATTCTCCGGGAGTGGTTACCGGCGTTACGTCTTCGTCTTCGCGTGAGCAGCCGGTCAGTGCTAATGCACCGAGGGCTGCGATATATAGATATTTCATGATAATGTCTTTGTAACTTAATTAAAACAGGATCAGAAGTCGAACTTGAGACCGAGGCGTGACCACCATGAGTAGAATTCACGTTGGATGACGATGTCCTCGCTGCCCTGGTAGGCTTCGAAAGGCTGGTCGGTCAGGTTCATAAATTCGGCAAAGATCCGGAAGCGGCGGTCTACCGCATAACTGGCACTGGCATCCAGTTGCAGGCGCTCACTTACGTAAATGTCCTCTTCGGCTGCTCCACCCAGTTCTGCGAGATATTCCCCATTGAAGTTAAGCGCGAGGCGGGCATTGAAGCGTTTGTACTCATAGGCCAGTGAGAAGTTGCCCAGGTGATCTGCCTGACCGGGTAGGCGAATGGTCTCTACCGCATCGGGGTTTTCCTCGCTGGCCTCCCGGCTTTGTATGTCGGCCTCTGAGTTGGTATAGGTGTAATTAAGGTATATGCTAAAGCCGCTAAGTGCACCTGGCAGAAAGTCCAGTTGACGCTGGAAGGCTACTTCGAGCCCAAAAAGGTCGGCACCTTGTCCGTTCTGGGCCTGGGTTACATCTACTCCGGTGGCAATAGGGGTACCGGTAAGCGGGTACTGGCTGTCAAATATGGTCTGGGGATAGATGAAGTCATTCAGGCGCTTATAAAATATGCCGCCTGATATGACCCCGACTGTTCCGAAGTACCTCTCGCCCAGCAGGTCTATGTTCATCGCACTCACTGGCTCCAGTTCAAAGTTGCCTACGGTGGCTTCCTCATCTTCCAGGTTAGCCTCTTGCGAGGGGATGATCTCGCTAAAGTTAGGCCTGGCATAACTCCAGGTTACGGCGGCCCGCAGGTTGGTATTGGGGGTAAGGGCGTACTTGGCATGCACCTGTGGCAGAAAGAAGTCGTAGTTGTTCTCGCCACTTACGGGGCGCAGCGCTTCCAGATCACCGTTTGGGGCTATGATCACGTCTGTACTTTCATAGCTGGTGTTGGTACGTTCGTAGCGGACACCGCCTAGCAGCGTCAGACGGTTAATCTGGTGGCGGGCCATAATGTATCCGGCATATACATTCTCATCGGCCTCGTAGCTTTCCAGGGCCTCATCTATGTATTTGTCCTCAATACTCAGCTCGAAGTCGGAAATATTGGTATTGAAGTAAGGGATAAAACGATCCAGGCTGAGGGGGTCGCTCAGATTATAGCGTCTGTCGAGAAAACTATCATCCAGCAGTCCACCGGTAAAAGCATCCAAATTGGGCACGTCACCACGGGCTTCCCATTTGTTTTGGGTTATGTTAAAGCGTTTGTCTTTCAAACGCATCTTCGCTCCGAACTTGAAAAGGCCTTTTGCATTACCGGCCTGGTAGGGAAGGCCTATGTTAAACTTAGCCGTCAGGTTACGATCTTCAGCCAGGGTATTTCCTTGTTCGAATTCATCGAATTCATAGGCGGAATTGTCCAGGTAGCCGGGGGCGGTAATAGATGGAAAGTCGGGATCGCTAAAGTCGAGGCTACTCGGTATACCTGCTATAAAGACCGCCTCATTGTCATAGGGAGTGTCCTGCTCTCCGTAGCTGTACTGCACTTCATAATCGATCCGTATTCGCGGAAAGGTGTGCCGTGCACCCAGGTTCACAGAGGTAACACTCTGAGACTCGAAGCGGTCCTTGGTCAGCTTTTCTATTTCTTCATCATCAGGGATAAATACATAGCGCCTGCGCCATTCACGATCAGTAAAGCGGGTATAGAGGCTGCGCAGATAGATCTCCGTATTTTGCCCTATGCGATAGTCAAGTGTGGCACTTAGCCCGAGTCGGGTACGGGTAAGTTCGTAATCGCGTAGCTCAAGTTCGTTATCGAAGGGTTCGCGCTCCCAGTTATCCGAGCCGAGGTCGTTATGGTAGTAGCTGGTATTGAGCAGCAGGCCTAAAGCTTCATCACTACCGAAACGTTGTCCATACTGTAGTGAACCCTGCAGGTTCGGCTCTTCCATGAGGTTATTATATCCTACCAGGGCAGAACCGCTTATGGCGGGCTCGGCTGTTTCGGCGGTTCGGGTAATCAGGTTTACGCTACCGCCTATGGCATCGCCGTCCATGTCGGGAGTGAGTGCCTTGGTTACTTCCATACTGGCGAGCTGGTCGGATGGGATCGCGTCCAGGGCCACAAAGCGCACATCTGCCTCGGGACTGGGGATTTGCTCACCGTTGATGTTAATATTGGTAAACTGGGGTGCCAGCCCCCTTACAAGTACGTAACGGCCTTCGCCCTGGTCACGCTCAATATTTACGCCGGGTACGCGCTGCAGAGCCTCCGCCGCGTTTGGATCAGGAAAGCGGCCTATCTGGTCGGCTGCAACTATATTTTTAATATTATCGGCGCTTCGCTGTTGATTGAGTGCGCGGGCCTGGCCCTGCAGGTAGCCGGTCACCGTGACACCGCTCAGCTCAGTGGTTCCGCTGCTTAGGGATAGTTCCAGGTATTCGGTTACGCCCGGTGAGACGCTTACCTGTGCGGAGGTGTCCGTATAGCCGAGGTAGCGAATGCGTAATTCATAGTCACCGGCCTCCATGCTCAGGGAAAACTCTCCCTGTAAATTAGTAGATGTACCGTAACTTGTATTGAGGGCCATAACCGTAGCACCGGGCATCGGCTCGCCGGTGGTGGCATCTACGACCTTGCCTCTTACCAGGCCCTTATCTTCCAGGGCAATGGCCTGTGAGAAACTGGTAATTGCAAATAGAAATAGCAGAAATGTTCTCATACCGTGTGGCGGTTATATTGGTTTCTGCAAAGGAGCTCTGTACGCTGTTCAGCAACAATAGGTGGAGGGCAGCAAAAAGGCAACAAGGGAGTAGGTCACGGTATACAAAATGGCAACAACACGGCCTGTGTATTTTATTAATATACTGATAGTCAGTAGTATATGTTACTTTAAAAAGTGTATTATTTAATCTTTACCACAGCGTTAAGTGTAGACAAACTAATAGAATATATTGCCTGGCGGATTATAAATAAGTAGGCTAATTTAAGTGGCAGAAAATGAGATATTAAGGAGGGGATTTTGATGTAATTTATGCGGGGTATTTGTTATTCTAATAAAATTAGTAATTTAGAACTTTGGAAAGCGCTATTTCGTAATATTGATATGGCAAAGAAAGATAAGAAAGGCAAAAAGAAGCTCACCTTGTACTTCGATAATGAAGCCGATATGCAGAAAGTGCAAAAAGTAGCCGAAAGTATGGGGGCCTATGTGGCTGCTCCTTCAGGCATATCTGATGGCCACAAAATGTCTCAGCTTTTGGAGCAAATTGCTAACCGGAATAGCCTTGGTAATGCCATACCCGACCCCGAGACCTGGCAAAAAGAGATGAGAAAAGACCGAAAACTTCCCTTCCGTGACTAAGAAAAAGAGGTATCTGCTGGATAGTAATATCGTTATCTATTCTGCTTTGCCCGAAAATGCCCATCTGAGAGAGTTTATTGACCGGCATTCACCTTCGGTATCAGCCATCACCAGGCTAGAAGTGCTGGGTTATAGTCGAATAACTCCTGCAGACCGGCGAATTTTCGAATTATTCTTTGAAGTAAGTAAAGTGTGGCCTGTTTCAGAAGTTGTAATAGACCTGGCTATTCAGCTAAGACAGATCAAATCTATGTCCCTGGGAGATGCAATAATCGGTGCAACAGGCCTGTGGCATAATCTTCATATCGTAACCCGCAATACAAAGGATTTTGCTCATATTGAGGGGCTAAAGGTCTACAATCCCATGAAAGAGGGTCCCGGCTCATCATGATGAGATCAAATTCGTCTCATTCATTAAAGCCATATTCCTTTAGCTAAATAAAATACTCAATTCTTTCTCTTCGTACCCGCCAAAAAGCACCTTATCAGGTTACGGTATAGGCTATGCTTTAACCATATAGGCTCATGATCAAAACAGAAAATTTTGAAAAGGTTGAGGTGACCAGTGCCGGTGAATTACGGGATTGGCTGAGTAAGCATTATGCTCAGGATTACAGTGTCTGGCTGGTGACTTACAAGAAAGTGAAACCCGCCAAATATATATCCACAGGCCAGATACTGAATGAGCTACTATGTTTCGGGTGGATAGATGGCATACGGCGAAAGCTGGATGAGGACAGAACTATGCAGTTCATCTCCCCCCGTAAGTCAGAACACTGGGCGAAAACCTATAAGCAACGGGCTGCGAAACTGATGGAACAGGGACGTATGCATGATGCTGGCCTGAAATCTATTGAAGCCTCTAAAGCGAGTGGCTTATGGGATTTTATGAATGATGTAGATAACCTGGTCATTCCGACAGACCTGCAAAAAGCATTGAAGAAGTATCCAGAGGCAGAAACTTTCTTTCATAATATTAATGACTCGAGTAAGCGATTTGTGCTGCGCTGGATCAAGCTGGCTAAGAAGGAGGAAACACGGCAGGCGCGAATGGAAAAGATCGCGCAGCTATCTGCCCGTGGAGAAAAACTGCCGGGTAGCTGACCTACCCGATGCCCTGAACAAAGGCGTCCAGCTTTTGCCCTTTTTCAAGTTGGAGTTTTTTCCGTAGCCTGTAGCGGGCTATTCGAAGGCTGTCCGGACTGATACCGAGCATGGCAGCCGTGTCTTTGGTGCCGAGGTGCATCTTGATTAGGGCACTCAGGCGTAGTTCCGCCTGGGTAAGATCGGGAAAGCGCTGCTGCAGGTGATCGAAAAAGCTGTGGTGTACCTGTTCGAACATTTTGCGAAAGTCTTCCCAGTCCTTGTCTTCGGTAAAGCTCTGGTCAATCTGCCGGTTCAGGTTTTTCAGGTGTTTGCGTATCTCACGCGCATCGCGGGTAGGCACCTGCTGTAGCCCTTCCTTTAGCTCCTGCAGCAGGTGGTTTTTACGAATAAGGTGCAGTGTATGGGCCGTCAGGGCCTGCCGCTGGTTCTCCAGTTCGGTCTTTAGTTGCTCTTCGCTCAGGTGGGCATTGACCAGCTCGGCCTCCATGAGTTTTTGCCTGGCTTCATAAAGCTCTTTGTTTTTAGTGATAGTGTGCCGGTTTGCTCTTAACTTTCGGCGTTGCCTTTTTACCACTGTAAAACCTAGTAGCAGGGCTACCCCGAACCCCATCCCGGAAAGGCCCATGATAAGACGCTGGATTCGCTTATCTTTTTCAAGAAGCTGAATTTCACGGCTTTTGCGGTCTGTTTCGTATATGGTATGCAGCCGGGCCATTTGCCGCAGCCCTTCCTCACTATAAATCTCTTTATATAACCCTACTGAGCTGTCAAGGCTGGCATATGCTTCGGGATATTGCCCCAGGGATGCCTGCAACTGCCCTAAGTCCCGAAGAGCGCTACGAAGCTGATACTTATCCTGATGCTTAAAGGCCAGATCAGTTGCTTTGGCAGTGTAGTAATAAGCTGAATCGTAGCGATGGGTTTTGTAATGCACATCACCCAGGTTATTATACAAGTGTATAGCTTCGGCAGGTCCGCCATGGGATAGGGTGAGATCCAGTGCCTGCTGAAAATAATGGCGTGCGGTGTCGTAGGCCATGAGGTCTTCGTATATACTTCCGGTGTTTTCCAGAATAATACTTCGGGCTTTCCATTCCGATTTGTCCTGAAGCAGGCCCAAAGCCTGCTTTTGATAGTAAATGGCCGAATCGTACTGCCCCTTTTTCTCGTAGTAATGGCCCAGGTGACCGTACGTTCGGGCAATATGGGTATTGGACCCGGAGGCAGTAAAATAGGCTAGTGCAGTACGGTAGCGGGACAGGGCCTTTTCGGGTTGGCGCAGGTAGTAGTATACCTGTCCCAGCCAATTGCTATTTATGGCCAGCGAGTAACTGTTTTCCTTTTTATCCTGCTCCCATATTCTCTCCGCTTTAAGCAGGTAATCCAGGGACTGATTAAAAGCGGCCTCTGCAAAAAACACCCTTCCCAGCCAGTGCTGACTTTGGGCTAGCTGAAAAGTCAGGTTATATTGCCGGGCATATTTTTCCAGGAGCCGGGCGTAGTGGTAGGCAGAGTCTGTTCGTTCGGGCAGGCTAGCCTCGAACTTCTCTGTGAGCAAGGCCAGATTTTTAGGGTGGCTAACAGGCAGGCTAGCCAGCTTAAGGCCATCATCCGCCAAAACGGTGAGGCTTAGGAAGAGAAATATTGAAAGTACTAAAAACCGCATTGTTGCCCTTCTGAGCGATCAATGTAGAGGATTTTTCAACTACGTGACAGACAGCGGGGGAAACTTAACAGAAATGTAACAGGTGCGCATTTTCGCACCTGTTACTTATACCTTATTTATAAGCTATAGCCGCACTGGTAGGACCGGTCAGGTTCATATATTCGATCCTTTTAAAACCTGCCTCATATATCCACTCCTCAAATTGGCCGTATGAGTAGCTAAATCCGCCATCGGATTCTATTAGCATATTAAGCGACATAAGCAGACCGAGTGAGTTTTCTATTCGGTCATTGTCAAGTAGCATTTCTACCACAATCAGCGCACCGCCCTCCGGCAATCCATTATAAGCTTTACGGATAAGTCGTTTTTTATTCTTCAGAGAAAAGCTGTTGAGCAGGTTACCCATAGTATACACTTCAGCCTCAGGGAAGTCATCAGTCCAGAAGTTGCCTTTAGCGATAGACACCTGGTCAGCTACACCATATTTTTCGATAGTCTCTTGCACGATAGGAGCCAGGTCCGGCAGATCGAAAGAGGTCAGTTGAAGATGATCGTGCTTTTTGGCCAGTAGGGCGGAAAGCAGGCCACCCGAGCCACCTATATCCGCTACTTTTTTATATGGGCTGAAGTCATACTGTTCAGCCAGTGCCATGAAGTTCTCCACCTGTATGCTCCCCATTGCATCGGCAAAGTTCTTTAACCTATCCTTGTCCTCATATATCGCAGCAAAAGACTCTTTGCCGGTATATTTGATTTCGTTTTGAGGTTTGCCGGTTTGCAGCCCCTCTTCCAGGTCCGCCCAGAAACGATACTCCCTGTCGTTTGCCATTTCTAAGAACCCGCCAATATATGACTGGCTGTCTTTCGTGAGGTAAGCCCTGGTATCCACGGTATTAAAATACACTGCATCTTTCCCTTTTCCTTCCCTGTGCAGGAAGCCACACGAAGCCAGGGCATCTAACCAGTCGTATAAATAGGACTTATGTATACCTAATGCCCCTCCAATCACTGGAGCGGTTATTTTTTTATCATTTAGATAGTCAAAAAGGCCGAGTTTAACGGCAGAAAGAAGCGTTTTGGAAGCCCAAAAACCAAGTCCTACTTGTAGGATTTGTGAGGGATCGGGCTGTTTTGAATACGCCTTTAGGTTAGGTAAATAAGCTACTGTACTCATAATACAAAATTAAAAAGTGATAAAAGTCTTTACTTGCTGTTAACTAAGAATGATCTGTTAGTAATATAAACAGATATTTTAGGTTTAATAAGGTTGATGTAATGTAAAATTGGAAAATATAAAGTTTAATTCTCGCTTAATGTAAGTTATAAGAAATAAAGTGAGATTATTCATTTTGTAAATTATACCAGGATTTATGTCGTAAATGCTTTGTTATTTTGCTTAATTGTTGAATTAAAAAATACATTTTTGTGCTGATGTGGCTTAGGCTCAGTTACATGAATCATAAATATTCCACTACTATTTTTTTCTGATAGTTAGTTGGAAGAGTTTCATTCGATACCTCAAACAGAAAAGGCGTGAAAAAATTTTAAAATGGTATTTATTTAAAATGTTTAATTAAATTAGTTGTAATATCGGGCGCCAACTATTCATGAGTGAACAATTAATAGCCTTAAAAAACAATTAACCTACTGTAAATCAGTAGTTATTAAATTTGCCGTGTATTTGGCGGTGAGTGGTTTTTATAAAAAATAAGGTATGTTTAAACCCCACCTTCCTTTTGTTGCATTAATTATATTCATCTCATGCGCTGACCACGCCAGTCAGGTAGACCCATTCGGATCGTATGCCTCTGATGGTGAGCGAATTGATAAAATTGAGAGAGAATTACACCCTGCCTTCAGTATAAATGGCCTCACTCAACCCTATTCTATGCTAGATGCGGCATAGCCCTCAGCCTGTAATTTAAAGCATAGAAATATGCTGCAAGAATCAGTTTGAATACTTATCCATAAGTTGTATTATTACAATAAGTCATTTATTCCTTCCCTTGTAAATCTTATCGTGTTTTTTCCCAATCACCAACCCAATGCTGAACCGCTTCTAAACCGTCTTTAAACCGTGTAGAGAAGGCCCCTCCTTCGCCTATCGTTTAGCTTGGTTACCTACTTTAGGTGCTGCATACTAATTGTATATTATGAAGTTTATGTACCTCTCCATCCCGACCCCCAAATGCCTTTCCCCAGGTTAAGCTGAATGAAGCACCACGCTACTTAGGGAAAGGTGGCCGCGCTGGTAAGCACATGTACCAAAGAAAGCCTAATCGGAGAGGTGTAGTTACTTCTCCTCAAAAGTTAACCCGCGGTCGGAAAGAGCACCCTACCCTTAGCCTGCCAGCTAAAGCCAACGCGCGGATAATCCTAATAGGCTGACAGCGTATTCGAACCCCTGCTCACAAAATTCCTTTCCCCAGGTTAAGCTGAATGAAGCACCATGCTACTTAGGGAAAGGTAGCCGCGGAGGTAAGCATACGTACTCAAGGGAAGCCATATCGAAGAGTTGCAGTTACTTTTCCTCAAGAGTTATTTCCCGGCCGGAGAGGGAATCCTCCCCTCAAATCAGGGTAATATATCCCGGACATATTCTTTAAGTACAGGCAGTAGCTCCCGGCCAAACCACGGGTTTCTTTTCATCCAGATGTTATTTCTTGGTGAAGGATGAGGAAGTACAATCGTATCAGGGAGAAAATCCCTGAAGGAGCGTACCGTTTCAGTTAAGCTCTTATGAGGATTAGCCCGTAGATAATACCGCTGGGCATAAGCACCTATCAGCAGCGTAAGCTGCACCCGTTCAAGAGATTCCAGAAGAGGGCCGTGCCACAGCGGCGCGCACTCCCTTCTGGGAGGCAGATCGCCCGACTTGCCTGTACCCGGGTAGCAGAATCCCATCGGTATAATGGCCAGGTTTTTTGTGTCGTAAAATGCCTCCTTGTCCAGCCCCATCCATTCCCGCAGCCTGTCCCCGCTTTTATCGTCCCACGGTATGCCGGATTCGTGCACTTTGCGACCAGGTGCCTGGCCTATGACTACAATGCGGCTATGGGCATGGGCCGTTACCACAGGCCTTGCTTTGTGTGAAAGGTGGGGCTCACAAAATGTGCAGCCATTAATCTGCGCTAATATATTCTTGTAGCTCATACCACTGAGATCGGCAAAATACGGCAAAGCTTTTCATCCTGTTATCTCCTTATTTCATTCGATAACTTACCAGGCCCGTAAACTCCTGAATAAATAGAATGGAAATACAGGAGATTTAATTTTTTTCCTTGCCATAAAAAATGTACTCTGAACCCTGTCAGGACAAACGGGTATACCCAATAAATTCTAAACACTGCTATGGTATTGCTGTTTGTCTTATTAAGATTGAGTCCGTTTTATGCTGTCGCGCCGACTCATTTTTTTTAAGTTTTAACCAGACAAGAACAACACCCATGCGATACATATCCATTTTACTGGTTGTTGTACTGTCACTATTAAAAATTTTCAGAAACAGAAAATCCAACATGACCAACTCACAAACCTGCTTTGCCCTGATGGGGTGGAGCCTGCCGGTAATTGAAAGCCTTCAGAAATTGGGCAAGCCATTCGTTGTTGTATCCTTTCCTGACTTCGAACCATATGCCAAAGAAAACAACATTCCTTTTGTATCCTGGGCTTTTGATAAGTGGAATGACGAGTCTAACTCTCTTGTACTGGCTGAAAAACTTCAGGCACATAATGCGACGGTAGCAGTACCTCTATTCGAAGAAACAGTGGAATGGGCCGGTGCGCTTAATTCCATCTTCCGCAATGACCCCCGCGTACTCAACCGTGCCTTCCTTTTCCGGAATAAAGCCATGATGAAGCGTAAAGCACTGCTGGGTGGTCTGCGTGTAGGCTACTTCGAAGAAGTATTCAACAAAGAGCAGGTAGAGGAATTCATGAAGCGTCTGAATGAGGCAGAGCTGGTACTCAACGGCGAAAGCGATGCCTGGGTCCACCTGAAGCCTTTTGATGCCGCCGGCACAGTAGGCCATAAACTGCTTCGCACCAAAGAGGACATTGATAAGAAACTGGACAACAGAAAAGACTTCCCCAGCCTGGTGGAAAGTCACCTGAGAGGCCAGGAGTTTAGCTGCGAGGCCTTTATCCATAATGGAAAAGTACGTTTCCTTAACATCACTGAATATGTGAAGCTGGGCTATAGTAACTTTATTCCATGCGGGCCTGAACTCAAGGCTAAGCGTCCTGCCATTACCAAAGAGATCGAAAAACTCGTAAAGGTATTCGGTATTGAATACGGTATGATCCACCCCGAGTTCTTCATAAACGAAAATGACGAGATCTCTTTTGGCGAAGTAGCCTGCCGTATTCCCGGCGGACATATTTTGGAAATACTTGGCAAAGCCTATAATTTTGATGCACTCGCGGCCTTTGTGCTTTGCCATGACCCTAAAACGACGGATGAGGAATTGGACGCGATCTTCCCTGAAAATGAAGAGGCTTTCGTACACTACAATGGCGCACTGATGGTGCACCCTGGTAAAGGCCATATTACGAAACTGGCTGTACCCGAAGAGCTTACGGAAGACCCATACTTTGAGGAGCATACACTGGTACCTTTACTCAGTGAGCAGAAGATCGGCGACAGAGAAGGATTCGGTAATCACTACGGGACAGTATTCCTGCAGGGTGACGACCCCGGCCGTATGAAGGAAATGTTAACGCACTATCAGGACGTGCCTTTCTACGTTTAAAAATAATACCAGCTCTTAAAGAGTAAAACACATACATGACACAAGCACTAGAAGGTGTGGCGCTACACGATGCCTTTCTTAAAAATGTTGAAAACCTGAAAAAAGGACTTCCTGCCGCCAGGCAGCAGTACATTACTAAAATACTCGGCCAGGTATCTGCACTGGCTGCTACTGAGCAGGGACTTTCTTTTTTATATGATCACATAGATGAGGTCATAAAGGCAGGTTTTTTTCTCAACTCCCCCTGGGAGGATAAGGATAAGCTTAACCCGGCCCTGGTGCCGGGTACCCTTAAGTCAGGGGAGCCAAACCTCAGCATGGAACTTCTCAATGAGTTGCGAATGCTTAAGTGGGCGTCTGAGGGTGACGATGACGCTCTCGACTTTGTGGAACACGCCCTGGTGCAGTCTATAGACCTGGTTTTTCAGGATTTTTCCGAAGAAACACGAATGGCCATAGGGGATGCGAGTATTTTACGTATTCGTAACCTGTTTAACTTTATTCTTCAGAAAATAAGCCTGACAGGCTTGTTACCGATGCTCACAGAAGAGCTGAAACTTATGGCCGCTCAGCGGCCCGTAGTCACCCGGCCTATTCGTGATCTGATCCGCCTGATCCATGATCGCATGCCGGACTCTAAAGAGATGCAGCAGGATGAAAAGCTTGGTCTATTCATCCGTGCTGTCTATCACCCCGTTTCAGGTTTCGACCTCCCCGAGAGTTACGAAGAGTTTGAGCAGGTATTGAGCACCCTGGCTGATGATAAGCTGGAGGCTATGGCACGTGATTTTGCCTACTGCCTGCGCGAGACCGGCCTGGGAAACCCACACCATGCCGTATTCTTGGAATATGCGGCAAAGCATAAGCCAGCGCTGGTTCCCCTTAGCCTCGGGCTGGATGCTACAGGTACTGCCGAGTTTGAAAAGCACCGCCAGTTTGTGTGCAAATTATTCGGAGATATCATCGATGTACCTACGGCTCAGGCAATCTTCGGCCTGGCCCTGACCCTGGAAAACGGCCTGCTGAGCCGGCAGCCGGTGATCAATGGTATACAACGCCTCTTTTCTCTCAAAGTCCACCCTGAAGTGGATAAGATCCTCCTCAGGAGCCGCCATGGAGAGAAGAAGATAAACAGCCGAAAGCTAATCATTGCAGCTGTGTTCAGAATATTAGGACAGCCGTTGGGCGTGGGCCAGGGAAATAACCCCACCTGTCAGGCAGCTAGAGGTATCAGCATGTGGAGCCGTCATGCGCCGGGCAAACTGCTGAACATGATCCTGACCGTGGCAGAGCATAATAACCTGGAGTACATGTTCGAGGGCAAATTACTCCGCTCCGCCAGCCTCGGAGAGGGGCTTGTAGGGGAAATAGACCTGAATCTGGATCCTGTCAGCATCGTGCTCGTTCCGCACCTTGATAAGGTATATAATGAAATGATGCGCATGGCCGTCCTCAGAGGGGAGGACCCGCATAAGTTTGTAAATCCCGCCCTATACGGCCAGTGGATTCACACAGGTTTTAAGGGCGTGCTCGACCCCCTCACACAGACCATAAAAGACTATCCTGAATTTGTACGGATATTCTATAATTCCTTTCACCCGGACTATAATGGCGGCCACGACATGCTTTATCCTAACCCGGTAGGCATATTTATCACCTCCTCCGGGGGCAAGCTATTAGGTTTTCACGCAGTAAGCATGTTGCGTGTATCAAAATTTGAAAACGGAGGGGTAAGAGTGTACTTTCTCAATCCTAATAACGAAGGGCGGCAAAACTGGGGACAGGGCATAAAACCTACCGTATTTGGCTTCGGTGAGCAGCCAGGTGAATCATCCCTTCCTTTCGAGCAGTTTTTAGCCAGAGTATACGCTTTTCATTACAATAGCATTGCCTACGAAGCTATTGAAGATGACGAGGTACGTAAAAAACTTATAAACAAAGTAGAGAAGCTATCCCGGGAAAGCTGGGGTAAAAGCTATAATTGGGCACTATGAACAGAATAGTAAGGCACTCCAGCCGAATAGAATTAAGTCAGGCCGCAATAAAGGCCAATTTTGGTTTTATCCGTAAAAAGGTAGGGGAAGGGCCGGTTATATCATCTGTTGTTAAAGCCAATGCTTACGGTCATGGGATAGAAACATTCGTACCCATGGCCGAAAAAGCCGGGGTTAGACACTTCAGCACCGCTTCCGCGCATGAAGCCGAAGAGGTACTGCACTCCCGAACCAAAAAATCCGATATCATGATCATGGGTATTCTATACGGAGAAGACCTCTCCTGGGCCATAGAGAATGGTATCGAGTTTTACGTATTTGATTTTGAACGGCTGGAGGCAGCACTAAAAGTGGCTAAAGAACTCAATACCCCGGCAAAAGTGCATCTGGAAGCAGAGACAGGCACCAATCGTACGGGTATGCTCGAGGCAGAGTTTAACAAGTGCCTTACCTTGGTCAAAAAGAATAAAGATCACCTGCATTGCTACGGCATATGCAGTCACCTCGGCGGGGCGGAAAGCCTTTCTAACCAGTTTAAGATCGACCAGCAAAAGCAGCGCTTTAAAGAGTTTCTGAAACTCGGTAAAGCCAAAGGCATCACTCCCAAATACCGGCACCTTGCATGCAGTGCAGCGGCACTCGCTATGCCCGATACAGTGTATGACATGGTACGGGTTGGCGTCGCCCAGTATGGTTTCTGGCCCAGTCCGGACATATATTTCATGCACCTGCAGGATGTAGACAAAGGAAAGGATAATCCTATGCGCAGGGTAATTTCCTGGAAAACAGACGTGATGGCAATCAAACACGTGAAAAAGGGCGAGTTTATCGGATATGGCACCAGCTACCAGGCCCTCCGCGATATGGAGGTGGCCGTGATTCCCCTCGGGTACTGCAATGGCTACGCACGTGGACTATCTAACCGCGGCCATGTACTTATTAAAGGCAAAAAAGCACCCATCGTAGGCCTCGTGAACATGAACCTTTTTATGGTCGATATCACCCATATCAAAGGAGTGGAGCCAGGCGAGGAAGTTGTCCTTATCGGTCGCCAGGGAAATAACTCCATCACAGTAAGCAGCTTTTCCGATACCTCTAATCTTCTGAATAATGAAATGATAAGCCGCCTTCCCGCCGCCATTCCCCGCTATCCGGTTAGGTAACTAAGGTAGGGTTTGTGGCTTTTTAAAAGCTAAATAATACCCCATAAAGTACAGCAATACATGTTCTAAGCGTTTCATTCCCTATATTGCCATTTGCAGTCTGCGCCCATCCCTCCCCGGGCAGGCGTAGCTGCTTCTCTAAAAAGGGAACGAACGTATGAGCCACGAACATGATAAGTATAGCGCGCTGATGAAGCGGCTGGATTACCTGCTTGATAAACAGAACGACCTTCTCGCCGAGATCATGAACGTTCGTTCTGAAGTAAGATCAATGAAAGCAGAGGATGCCCCTGCCCCCTTACACAAGGAGCAGTCCTCACCTGAAGAGTCCGGCCCTGAGTCTGCTGCCAAGCCTGTTACACCCCATGTATCCCCTGTAGCACAGGACCGGAAACCCCAACCTGTGCCAACTCCTTCCGGAAAGACAGCCCCGGGGATGACGCGGAAAAAGCCAGTGGCAAAAACCCCCCGTATCGATATAGAAAGCTGGATAGGTCAGAACCTCATCAGCAAGATAGGCATCGCCATTACCGTTATCGGGGTGGCCATCGGAGTTAAGTACTCCATTGATCATAACCTGATCAGCCCCGTTTTGCGGATGGTCACAGGCTACCTGATAGGAGGGGGCCTCATCGCAATCGGCTACCGGCTCAGGCGTAAGTTTGAGAACTACAGTGCTATACTGGTAAGCGGCGGCATCGCCACCCTCTACCTCGTTACCTTCAGTGCATATAACTTCTTTGACCTTATCCCCCAGGGCCTGGCCTTTAGTATTATGCTCCTGCTTACCGTCTATGGTATTTACACCGCCATCAGCTACAATAAGCAAGTCATAGCTCATATAGGCCTGGTAGGCGCCTATGCCGTCCCGATACTCCTCAGTGATGGCAGCGGCCGCGTAGAGGTCCTGTTCAGCTACGTGGCTATTATCAATGTAGGCATACTCGTACTTGCCTACCGTAAGTACTGGACAGCCCTCAATTACAGTTCACTGCTTATTACCTGGCTGCTATACAGCGGGTGGCTGCTGGACGGTTACATACAGGAAGAGCATTTTGCTCTGGCCCTTACCTTCCTTACCATTACCTTCCTTACCTTTTATGCCATGTTTCTGGTGTATAAAGTCACAAGGAAAAAAGAGTTTTTACTTGAAGATGTATTCCTCCTACTAGGTAACAGCCTGATCTATTACATGATCAGTAACCTGCTTATAAGCAATTACACCCCGGCTGAACCATACCTGGGTCTTTTTACCCTGGGCAATGCATTCGTTCACTTACTTGCAGCCATAATCATCTTCCGCCAGCGGGTGGATCAAAAAGTATTTTACTTTGCCGCCGGGCTTGCCGGCACCTTCATCACTATCGCTATTCCTATACAACTGGATGGCACCACCGTAACCCTGCTATGGTCCCTGGAGGGCGCTGTGCTGTTTGCTATAGGCCGCATCCGTAAGGCCGGATTCTATGAAATGTTTGCCTACCCCCTCCTTATTATCGCCTTTGCCAGCCTCTTGCTGGACTGGAGAGCAGGTTATGATCAGTTTAGCTTCTATAACCAGGAAGGCTATATCACCCCCATTTTTAATATCTACTTTTTCAGCACACTTATATTTGCCTTAGCCTCAGGCACCGCTGTTTTTCTGTCGCAAAAGTGTACCCTATATGGCAGTAATAAGTTACGTGAGCTGGCAGAACCCCTGGGTGTATTTCTCAGCGTATTACTGATCGTTACCGTATATAATATGTTCCGGCTTGAGATAGCCAATGCCATAAGCCAGGCATATGCACAGGCCCTCATTGCTGCCGATGGCATGGACGATGCCAGCCCCTATGGCAAAGTGCATGATCCTTATCTTTACAGTCTGATCCTGCAGTTTGCTTATAGTGTCGTATTTATTGCGCTGCTGGCCTTTCTAAATCTCACTAAATTGCGCAAAAGGGCCTTGTCCTCCGTCACCATCGTTTTGCACTACATCACCGCAGGTCTATTTGTCCTCATGGTACTTTATAGTCTTGGTGAACTTCGGGACCATTTCCAGAGAGGGCTTCCCCCGATTACCATCATGCCCCCTTATTTTCCCATTTACGGCCGGTACCTCATCATGGCCATCATGGCAGGGAGTACTATCATGGCAAGAAAACAATTATTGCAATTCAGTAAGACTTCACACCTCCCCCGGTTCTTTATCCTTAGCATACACCTCATGGTGCTTTGGACACTCAGCAGCGAACTTATTCACTGGATGGATCTGGCCGGGTATGACGCAAACTATAAGCTGGCACTCAGCATCCTGTGGGGCTGCTATGCTTTGTTCCTCATCATAATAGGCATGAAGCAAAACCGCAAGTACCTGCGCATAAGTGCGTTTACATTGTTTGGGGTCACACTATTCAAGGTATTTGTCTATGACCTGGAAAGCCTCAATACCGTTTCGCGCACCATCGTATTCGTGAGCTTGGGAGTCCTGCTCCTTATCAGCTCCTTCCTGTATAATAAATACAAAGACCTGCTACTTGGTGAGGAGGAGACAGAGCCCCTGAACAACCCGGCAGAGCCTATTCCTTCAGAAAATCGACTAAAGGACCTATAAACCGGTCAAATGCTTCTATATGCGGAAGATGCCCGATGCCCTCCAACTCCACCAGTTGCGCATCGGGTATTTTTTCCTTAGTCTGTTCGCCGAGTTCATCGTATAGCCCCATAGTAGCCCGCACCTCTTCACTTACCAGGGGTTTGCCCAGAGCCGTCCGGTCACGCGTGCCAATTATGAGAAGAGTGGGCATAGTCAGCTCTCCAAACTCATACACCACCGGCTGCGTCAGGATCATATCATACGTAAGTGCCGCATTCCATGCGATCAAGGGGTAATTATCATTTAAGGTCCATCCCGCTAGCATATTTACCCATTCATTATAGGCCGGCTTCCAGTTGCCATCATAGTAGTTTTCCTTCTGGTACTGCTTGATAGCCTCGTAGTCCTTCTTCAACTCATTGTCATTCCACCAGCTTACCGGCTTGTAAGGGACCTTTAACTTATAATCTTCCAGGCCAATAGGGTTTACCAGCACCAGCTTCTCCGTTAGGTCCGGGTACATTAAGGAAAAGCGGGTGGCCAGCATGCCCCCCATAGAATGGCCCAGCACCGTGGTACGGCTAATATCGAGCGTATCGAGTAGGCTTTTCGTATTCATTGCCAGCGTATGAAAGCTGTACTGAAAGTATTCAGGTTTGGTAGATTTGCCGAAGCCAATCTGGTCCGGCACAATCACGCGAAACCCTTCCGCCGTAAGCGCCTCGATAGTCGTTTCCCAATAAGCCCCGTTAAAGTTCTTGCCGTGAAGCAGTAATACGTTTTTCCCATTGTAATTATCCGGTTGCACATCCATATACGCCATTTCCAGCATTTGTTCCTGCACATCAAGCCTGAGATGCTTTACCTCGTAAGGGTATTCATAATTGCTGAGGTCAGTCTGCAGCAGCCGGATCTCAGCCTCTTGGGCAAGAGACAGTGCAGTGCCAGTTAGTAGTAGTACCACAGTCAGTAAGTAACGTACGTCAGAAGCTTTCATTTTCAAATCCATTTCAGCCTTAACTTCCCCGGGCCTCATAGGTTTCATTTTTCAAGTAAGGCTATTAGGTTTAATTGGATTGACCGTTACGACCGGTTTTATAATTAATGATTAATTAATACACCGATATATATTCTGATTATATTGATATAAGTGAGCGCTAATAAGGTGTTGACACACTGGTATTAGAACAATATTTTAGCTCCCTGTCATGCTCTCACGCTTGATTTCTATTATTCCTTGGATAGATGAATGACTGGTATTCTACTCCCGTTCGTCCCTGCTAATTTGGTTAAATTAGCTTGCTGTAATCATTTAAACTTTAATCCAGATGAGAAAGATTTACCTGTTTATCTTACTGACTATGACAGTCGGTACTGTACTCGGGCAAAAGGCCATGGAGCTGCAACGCTACCAGGCACCCGGTGACCCAAACCTTGATCCCAACTGGGACTGGACGGTTAGCAGTCCCGTAACCATGTATTACTCGCCAAACGGGTCTACCGTCACCCAAATTAATAACCGCTATGTACCCTTCTGGACCAGTGGAAACGAACTGGCAGCTGATAAGGACATGCACCCCGAGGATGGTTGGGTCCTGGCCTGGAAGGACTTCGGTACCCCCACCGATGCCCCTGCCTTACCCTTCTTTGTATTATATAATAAGTACCGTGGCACCCTGCGATTCATGATCTATAATGCCACCAATATCTCCCATACTTTCTTTAAAGGGGAGTTGTCCTTCCGTAACGATTCAGATAAGTATCCACTGTTTACCCATACCGCCAAGGATAAGGTATTTGGCTGGGACTTTAACGATACCCAGACAGAAGTATACCTGGGCGAAGGAGCCGCCTACAACAATTGGTTCTACCTCGACTTTGTCATGTTCGGATACAGGGATAATATGAGCTTTGGCAATACCATCCTGCACCTCGAGGTACACGGTGTGGATGAATCACAGGTATCCCTGAATGGCTCAATAAGCCTCGAACAACAGCTTAAAGAGTCCACGGTAGGTAATGGCAAAGATGTGGGTGAGTCTGTCATTGGTGCCCTTGAAAAAGGACACAAATACTACAAAGGCGTGGAAAACTTCCGTAGTGATATGGAAAAGGCCGGAACCAAGCATAAAGATGATACCTGGTGGGGGCAGCCCCTTCTGAATGTTATGTCAGCAGGTGTATCTACCGCTTTGCCCGTCGTTGGTGGTGTGGTGGGGCTCATCTCATCTTTTATTGGGGGCAAAAGCACACCTGCTCCCCGCGAGCCGATTAGCTTCCTTGGGGAGATGGATCTTTCCGGAAAAATTACCACCACCGTTCCTCTCCTCAATGCCGATTTCAAGCTTTCACCGGGTAACCAGGCGCCCGATAAGTACAGTACAGTGCAGGCTATTGACTGGGGTGTTTTTAGCGCGTTGTTTCCGCCACGCATACAAGTGACGCAGGTAGAAGAGTGCCGTGAGGACTGGTACTACGGTAACCTCACCTGCTACAACAGCCACGGCGTGCTGGAGATGCATCAGCAGGTGATGCCTTACGATTTCAATAACGATATCGGCATGAGCATTGTAAGCATGGAAGCAGCCTACGTGTGGGATAACAAAGAAGGCTTCGACTACCTGCCCTGGAGCACCTTCAAAACCAAGTCTTACCAGATCGGCTACTATGATGAGCCCGATGGTATTTCGTATAAGATTACCTTTAAGATCAATAGCCCTACCATTAACTCTGATGATGAGATCGTAATGGTAAAGACCATTCCTATTGACCTGACATATCTGCGAGGCTGTGAAGGAGACTGCCGCTACCGTGTGGCGCAGAACGATGGCCCCAATAAAGTCAAGGAAGAACTGCCGCTGTCCCAAGAGGTTACCTTACACCCCAACCCCGCTACTGACCAGGTCACCGTAAGTATACCAGCCACCGTGGCAGGTAATGGCCAGGTCATGCTGATGGATGCGATGGGCAGAAAGGTATTGAGTGAGAGAATATCACTATTGCCTGGCATGACAAGCTACCAGCTACAGGCAGACCAGGTAGGGGCGCTCGAAGCCGGAATCTATATGGTAGTAATAAAAACCCCTTCCGGTTTGTATAAGAACAAACTTATTATAGAATAGTAAGCAGACACTTTAAACGGATAAAAGGCCTCCTGCCACAGAGCGGGGAGCCTTTTCTTTTTACCCTCTCAGAGCCCCAAAGCACAAAAGCCCCCTGCCGGATAGCAGAGGGCTTTTGCATTTGATGGGAAAGGCTTATCAGGTGTGTGACTTATCTTTTCACATACCTGCCTTGTACTACCCGGCCGTTTTCCTGCTCTATCCGCACAAAGTATATACCATTTTGCAGATGGCTGGTTTTTATACTAATCATACCTTCCCTAGCAGCATAAGGTGTAGCCGCTACCCGGTGGCCATTAACAGAGATGAGGTACAGCGTTCCCTGCCCCTCTATACCACTTCCCTGCAAGTCAATTGTCAAAGACTCATCAAAAGGATTAGGAAAAGCCATCAGTTCGCCTTTGTCAAGCGAGAGTTCGGCAATAGAAACAGGCAGATCCACCACCGGCTCAGCCAGGCGCTGACCAGCTACCGTATACTCCACATGTAGCAAGGCAGCACGCGAGGAAGAGCCATCATAAGCCTCAGCCGTCCGGCGTCCGCTACCGGTGACCATGAAAGCCATCGCCCCTGAGGCATTATAGTCATCCCGGTTCACAATCTCCTGTACTATCTGCTTTAGCTCCGGCGTCTGCTGCGTACTGCTGCTTGCGCCCACAGAGCTCCATGCTGAGGGCGACCAGCTTACCGAAGCGCTTGTCTTCGTCCGGCTGCTTACATTGTAGCTGCTCGTGGTAAAGGCTGCAGCGCTACCCCTGTCTTCTCCATGGATGGTAAGGCTGCTGCCGCCGGATGTGCTTTCATCCGTAGTAAACCGGATGTACGCCCGTGTTATCGTGGCCCCGGCCGGGATATTATGCCCGGTAAAGCGCAGGCCAACAGACTGGTTGCCACGCGTACTGCCATCATATACCAGTTCTATGTCAGAGCTGTTCATATACATCCCCCCGTTCTGGTTTTCCTCCACATCATCGTTGCCCGACGCTATTCGCACATCCACCGTACCGTTGGTAGCCACCGTTTCATCCTGTGTATATTCAATATACAGCAAAGGAGCCGAAGAAGCAGAGCCATCGTATGACTCCGCTGTGCGTTTGCCACTTCCTGTGATCATTAGGCTCATAGCGTTTCCACTGCTCCAGCCGCTACGGTTCACGATCTCCTGTATGATGCTTTTCAGCTCAGGGGTACGCTGCGCAGACCCTGACTCGCCCACCGAACTCCAGCCCGCCGGGGACCACGCTACAGAGGCAGAAGTCTTGCTCCGCGATGAAACATTGTAGCTTGAAGTAGAAAAGGCAGAAGAATTGTTCACATCCTCTCCCCGAATCGTCAGCGACGTGCTGCCCGTCGTGCTTTCATCCGTAGTGAACTGCAGGTAAGCCCTTGTTACAGTGGCCCCCGAGGGTACATTCACACCCGTAAATCGCATGCCCACCGTCTGGTTTCCGGCAGACTGATGGCTGTCATACACCAGTTCCAGGTCCGAACTGTTCGTGTAGATCGTTCCGGACGCTGCCTCTTCCACATCGTCCATACTGCTGCTAACGCGTACGCTTACCGTACCCGCATCGCTGTCCCCTGTAGGAGGAGCCGTCGTGCCTTCATTCAGTATCGTGACCACCGCGCCGTTGCTCGGGTTCCATATGTCCAGGTTAGCCGGTGTGGCAAAGATATTATTATCACTCACCGTACCTACCTGATCCGCGTTATCCACCCTGATGGTACGCAGCTCAATCTTATCCTCATCTACAAAGATCCACTTGAACTGGTTAAACCGACCGCTGTTACGCGTCCATGCCTTGTTATCATCATTCGTGCGCAGTGGGGCTCCCCAGCAGCCTTCACCTGCATACACTGTGCCGTTTGCATCGTCACGGATAAAGCCCTCATCGCTACCTGATCCCGTATAGGGACGAACCGGCCACGTCGTTTTTACCGTATGTGCGTCACACTCCACTACCAGCTTTACCTTATGCTGGTAAAACAGCCCCGCCCAGTTACTGTACTGGCCGTTTCCTTCAGACTTGCCGCTTACATGCGGACGCATCGGCTTGTGGTACTGCGCCATTTTCCACGTCACGTTCCCGTTAGCCGCCAGATCGTTTGCCAGCCACGTAGTTTGGTCACCCCCTGTGCTTATCTCAGTATTGAGCGTATAAGAGCGTACAAGGCCGCCGCCAAAAGTCAGGGCATAGTATACATTACTGTTCGGCACATCAAACAGGTTCACCAACATAGTATTACTGCTCTCATGGTTACCCCGTGTAGCTACAAATGGGATGATGCGGCCATCACTGCCGATGCTGTACTGCCAGTCATCAAACCAGCCCTGCCACTGCGAGTCATAGCCATTGTCCGTCATATCACCGCCAAATAGTACCGCATGCGGCCTTAGCTTAGCCACCAGCTTATTCGCATTGATCCGGGGCGTACGGTTGTTCCGGCTGTCACCACCTGCAATAAACGAAAGCCGCTCCGTAGGGGAGTCAGGAGCCGTTTTAAACCATAGCCTGCGGCTCGTGCCCTGGCTGTCACGGATCACGAAGTAGTAAGCCGTATTAGGCTGCAGCCCCGTCAGGCGCACAAAGTGGTTGTTCATGCCCTTGTAGCTCACCACCCGGTCCGGAGTGGCACTATTGGGGTAAGCGCTATAGGTAGTGCCCTCATCGGCTGTGCCATAGTATACCACAGGGTTGCTTCCGCTCGCCTGGTTCCACCCGATCACCATGCTCCTGGCCGGGTCCGTGCGCCACATCACACGGTACTTGTCCGTAGTGGCTTCTGCCAGGTGCGCCAGCGACAGGCATATCACCGTCAGCAGCACACCTGAAATAGTGGTAAAGGTCTTCATCATAGGGTCGAATATGTATGTTAAAATTTGCAGCGAAAATACGCCACCCATACCTTAGGAAGGTGAATTGCAGGCTATGACAGTGTTATCTTTGTTGTGTAATGGTAACGAATGGATAATGATAGGGGAGACCTTTTTGGGAAATTCTATGCCATGCTATAGCCAACATTCAGATAACCCTGATAAGCCCATAGAGCACTTATTTCCACCCCAGCCCCCAAAATTCCTTTCCCCCGCTGAAGTTAAACGAAGCGCAACTCTATGTAGGGAAAGGTGGCCGCGGTGGTGCGCATACGTGCCCAAGCAAGTAACTTCGAAGAGCAATAGTTGCCTTCCCTATAAAGTCAACTCGCGGCCGGAAAGGGAGCCTTACCACTGTCTCATCTATACCCCAGAGTATATTCTATTCAACGCCTTCATTAGCTAATCCCTAACTAGGCCAGTCCCATCGGGACGCAGGCTTTGTAGCCCAACAAAACCCAATTAACCCCAAGTGCCATAGGCACGCAGCCTACCCTCCGGGGAAAGTAAATCGCACCTTTGCCCGCAAAATTCCTTTCCCCCGCTAAAGTTTAATGAAGCACCCTGCTACTTAGGGAAAGGTGGCCGCGGTGG